>JBBSCV010000042.1:0-16329 GCA_038249925.1 Burkholderiales bacterium | reverse complement strand
TTCGGCAGCCTGGCGCGGATGCAGGTGCCCTTGCCGGGCGCCGACTCCACCGTCAGTTGGCCGCCGATGGACGACACACGAAAGCGCATGCCCGCCAGGCCGTGGCCTTGGCCGCGCATGGCACTGGCGAAGCCGCGGCCGTTGTCGCGCACTTCCACCACGGTTTGCGGCCGACCGGCAATCGGCCCCTCTTCAGTAGCCAAGGTCACACTGACTTGCTGCGCCTGCGCGTACTTGGCGATGTTGGTCAAGGCTTCCTGCACCAGCCTGTAGATCACCAGCGAACGCTCGGTATTCAAGCTCATTTCTTCCAGCTTCACCTGCACCTTCACGCCGCTGGCGGCTGTCCATTCCTGACACAGGATGCGCAGCGCCTGGCCCAAACCCAGATTGTCCAGTGACGAAGGCCGAAGGTCTTCGATGATGCGGCGCTTCAGCGCAATGCCTGCGTCCAGCGTGGCATGCAGGTGCGCCACCCGCTCTGCCACTTCCGGCCCGGCCTGCGTCAGGCGCGACCGCATACGCGCCAGGTCCAGCTTGGCGGCCGTGAGCAGGCCGCCGAGTTCATCGTGCAGTTCACGCGCGAGATGGCTGCGCTCATCTTCGCGCACGGTCTGCAGGTGGCGCGTCAGGTCGCTCAATTCGGCGGTTCTGCTGGTCACGGTGTTTTCGAGCTTGTCGCGTTCGGCGCTCAAGGTATTCAGGTGGCTCAGGCGCTCGGCGTCGCGATGCCGCAGCACACGCATCGTCGTCAGCATGGCGGCCAGGCAAGACAGCACCAGCGCGAGGATGCTGAAGCGGCTGTACATCAGCACCTGGTCACGGAACTCTGCGGAACGCTGCAGTTCACTGCTTTGCGCCTGCGTCAGCGCCGCGACGCTGCGGTCGATCTCGGCCATCTGCTCGCGGCCGATGTCCGACAGCAGCAACTCGAGAGCCCCTTCGCCGTTGCCGCTGTCCAGCTGCTTGACCGTCTCCTCCAGCTCCGACACCTTGCGCCTGACCAGTTCCACCAGTGCTTCGACAGCCAGGGCTTCCTGGGGGCGGCTGACCGCGACACTCCGCGCCTCGCCGATCGACGCGGCGACGTCGAACAGGGACAGCGCAAAGCCTTCGCGATAGCTCGGCCGCTGGGTCAGCATCAACCCACGCTGGGCCGATTCGGCAGCAACGATGGCTGCGCGCAACTGCTCCACGACCATGCGAGCACGCACTGCCTTGTCCCGCTCCACGGTGATGGCGCTGATGGTTCGGTAGCCGACCTCGTTGACGCCGATGAATGCCAATGCCAGGGCGATGGCGATGGGGGGCGCGAGCGATGACCGTGCGAACCAGCCCAGGCGGCCCGCGTTTTCCGCCCGGCTGGCTGCGTGGGCGTGGGCCGCCACTTCAGGCCGCGCTGTCTGGCAGCAGCCGGTAGCGCCGCTCGGCCAGCAACTGGCAGTGCTCGATCAGCGCGTCGATCTCGCCCGACTTGTCGAACACCCGGCTCGCACCCAGCGTGGTGCACTGGCGGCGTACATCGACGGTGGCGTAGTTGGTCAAGACCACGCGGTCGGCGCTGTGGTTGGCGCGGCCCAGGTGTTCCAGCACTTCGAGCCCGGACCCTTGACGCAAGAAAAGGTCGATGATCACCACGTCGCAGTGGTGTTTCGGGTCGTCCAGCCAGGTCACGGCGTCGTGCCTGCCGTCGGCGAACCCCAAGACTTTCAGGGGCACCAGTTCCTCTAGCGTGGCAATCAGGTTTTCCCGGATCACAGGACTGTCTTCGACGATGAAGGCTTTGAGCATGTTCGCGACAACGCGGAAGGGCAGTGCTTGCAACTGTCGAAAAAGTTTAGAGGCCTGCGGGTGCCGAAGGTGTAGGACGCCGCGCCGAATTCGAGCATGGCGCATGGCGGCCCGGCCGCCGCGTGAAGGGTGTCACACTCGAAGCTAGGCCACGTCAGCCCTTCGAACTGTCGACTTGAGGCGTTGTGCGCCCACGCTCTTCCTGCAGCTCACGCTCTGGCGCTGCTAAGGTACGCGATCGGCGCAGCCCCTGAGGAGAACCCACCATGATCCGTATCGGCATTGCAGATGACCACGCCATCGTGCGGGCCGGGCTGCGGCGTTTTCTGTCCGACAACGTCGATCTGCGTGTCACTGGCGAGGCCTGCAACGGGCGCGAGGCGCTGGAGCTCGCGCGCGGCGGTGATGTCGACGTGCTGCTGATGGACATCTCCATGCCCGACCAGAGCGGCGTCGATGCGTTGGTCGCCATCAAGGCGCGATTCCCCGACCTGCCGGTGCTGGTGCTGAGCGGATTCCCCGAAAGCCATTACGCCACCACGCTGCTGCGCCAGGGTGCGAGCGGCTACCTGAACAAGGAGTGCGATCCGGAAGAGATCGCCACCGCGATCCGCACCGTGTTTCGCGGCCGCAAGTACATCAGCGCAGCAGTGGCCGAACTGCTGGCCGATGGGCTGGCCGGTGACGGCGACAAGCCGGCGCACGAGCAGCTTTCCGAGCGCGAACTGCAGGTCTTCCTGCGCCTGGCGCAAGGGGAAACCATCGGCAACATGGCCAAGGCCATGTTTCTGAGCGTGAAGACGGTCAGCACCTACCGCACGCGCGTGCTGGAAAAGCTGAAGCTCGCCAGCAACAGCGACCTGACTTACTACGCACTCAAGAACGGCCTGATCCAGTAGACGCGGCGCCTGGCGCGGCTGCCGCGCCAGCCCTGTCGGCCACGGGCTTTTTCTTCGCCGACTTGCCGGGCGCGCCCTGCCCCAACTGTTCCAGCCACAGCAGCGCCTCGACCTGCATCACCAGCCGGTGCAGGTAGGCGGGTGACGCGTCGCGCAGCACCGTCAGCGCCTGGTGCACCAGACGCTGCGTGTTCAAGGGGCCCGCGTTGTGGGGCACGCGTGCCAGTGCCTGGTTGACGCGCTGCTCCACGCTCAGGCGCGACCAGGTGCTGCGGTAGTCACGCACGGCGCGCAGTTCGCGGTGCCCCGGTAACGCGGTTCTTGACCCAGTGAGGCCGGTGAGGCCAGTGAGGCCAGTGGAAAGCGCATCGCTCTCGTCCGCCTGCATGCTGTGCTGCGCAAAGTGGGCCAGCAGGCCTGCGAGCGGGCTTGGGGGTGAACTCGGGTTTGGGTTCGGGTTCGGTCTGCTCGACGTCTCGTGCAGCACGGCCTCTGCCGCGGCAGCGGCCTGCAGCACGCGCAATCTCTCGTCCAGCAGACTGCGCACCGGGCCCTGGTACAGGGCCGCGCGGCGGCTCAGGGCTTCGATGTGGCGCTGGCGCAGCGCGCGGCCATCGGCAGACGCCGTGCTCGCCATCAGCCGCCCTGCGCTTTGCTGGCAGGCCGTGGCAGCGGCGTGATCTCGACACGCCGGTTCAAGGCGCGACCCGTGGCGTCGTCGTTCGATGCCACCGGCTGCTCGGCGCCGAAGGCCGCCGCGAATACCGCCGATGAAGGCACGCCTTCTTCGATGAGCGCGCGCGTCACGGTCAGCGCGCGCTGCGCCGACAAGGCCCAGTTGTCGGCGAACTGCGTGCTGCCGCCGCGCACCTGGCGGTCGTCGGTGAAGCCGCTCACCATCAGCACCTCGTCGCGCGCAGCCAGATAGCCGGCCAGCGTGACGGCCAGGCTCTTCAGCAAGCGCCGGCCCTCGGGTTGCAACTGGTCGGAGTTGAAGGCAAAGAGCAGGCTGCTGCTGATGCCGATGCGCCCGCCCGTCAGCGTCACGCGGCCCTCGGCCAGCGGCAAGGCCAGCGCCTGCTCAAGCGCCGTCCGCCGGACTTCTTCGGCCTGCCGCCTTTTCACCTCGACGTCCAGGCGCGTGGCCAGGTCCAGCTGCATGCCCAGGGCACCGACCAGGATCAGCACGAAAGCGCCCAGCAGCCCGGCCATGAGGTCACCGAACACGGCCCACACCGGGGCGCCGTGTTCAGCTTCGCCGTGGTCATCCCCCGCGCCCGCGCCCGCACCCACATCCGCATCATGGCCGGGGTTCATGCCACGGCACCCAACGCGGCAGCTTGCACGGCATGCGGGTCGGGCCGAAGTGCCAGGCGCTGCAGGTCGTCGACGATCTGCTTCTGCGACAGCAGACTCAGGTCGATGACCTCTCGCGCTTGCGCCACGTAATAGGCCAGCTGCTCGTCGCTGCGCGTGCTGGCCCGCGCCAGGCTGTCGTCCAGGCGCTGCAGGTGGGCCAGCATCTGCTGGCTGCTGTGGCCGAAGTCTTGGGCCGCGCCACCGAAGGCATCGCCGAGGCTCGCAACATCCACCGCGCTGGCCGTCAGCTCGGCGCTCACGGCTTCCAGCCGCGCGGTTGCGGCATCGGCCTTTGCGGTGAACTGCGCACCGGCCTGCTGCAGCCAGCGCGCGCTGGAAGCCACCAGCTCGTCGACGGCCGCCTGCTGCGCCGTGGACGTGTGCTGCACCGCGCCGAGCAGCGTGTTCAACGTGGCCATGATGAGGCTGCGCTCTTCGAGCATGGCGTTGTCTTGCGCGAGGCTGGCGCTGAGCTTGTCACGCAGCTGCGCCACCACCTCGGCCGCAGCGCGCGGTGCTTCGGCGGCGGCTTGCGCCAGGCGCGCCACTTCGTCGATGGTGCGGCGGGCCTGGGCTTCGACCTGCGCCTGCGTGTCGCCGCTGCTCTTCTCGATGCGTGCGGTCGTCTGCGCCAGCGCGTTCGTGAAGGCAGCCATGCGGGCTTCGTCGCGGGCGGCATCGCGGGCTGCGTCACGCGCGTCGGCCTGCGCCTGCTGGCGCGCCAGCGTGTCGTGCAGGCCCTGCAGCAGCGCGCTGGTCTGCCGCTGCGCCACCGCGCCTGCGTTGCCCAGCCAGGCCGTGGCCTGCTCTTCGAAGCGCTGCGCCATGCCGTCCAGCTGCTGTTGCACGGCGGCGGTGATGTGCCCGTGCAGGGCCGAGGTTTCGCGGCTGATGCCGCTGAGCGTGGCCGCCACCGCAGGCTGCAGCGTGGCCAGCGTCGCATCAGCCAGGCGTGCGCCTTCGGCCACGCTGTGCTGCAGGTTCAGGCTGACCGAGTGTGTCAGCGCCTGCAGGCTGGCCACCAGCAGCGGCAGCTGTTCGGCTTGCTGCTGTTGCAGGGCAAGGGCGGCTTGCTGCAACTGCTGCTGCTCGGCCTGTTGCAGGCGCCGTTGATGGCTGCGCGCGAAGGGCTGCAGGCTGCCGGCGATGTGGCCATCCAGCGCCAAGGCGGCAGCGGCGCGGCCGCGGCGGCACAGCGCCGACGTCAGCCCCAGCATCGCCGAAGCTGCCACGCCGGCCACCGATGTGCCGAAGGCCAGACCCAGCCCGCGCACCGGGGCGGCGAGCGAATCGCGCATGGTCTGCAGGTCGGTGGCGCGCTCCAGCGCCAGGCCGGTGCCGCTGATCGTCATCACCATGCCCAGAAACGTGCCCAGCATGCCCAGCAGCACCAGCAGCCCGGCCAGGTAGGGCGTGAGAGCCGGCCCGGGGAGCACGCCGCGTTCGTCTTCCACACGCAGGCGCACGGCTTGGCGCAATGTGTCGGGGACGCGGGCCAGCCACTCTTCGAGGCCCGAGGCTGTGACAGCAGAACCCGCAGCAGAACCCGCTGCAGAACCCGCAGCAGGACCAGCAACAGATCGCGCAGCAGAACCCGCCGCAGGCAGCTCGGCCAGCGCCCGCTGCAGGCCGCGTGTGGCTTGCTGAAAGCGCCACAGTTCCAGCACGCCCCAGGCGTAGAAGCCGCCGATGAGCAGCGTCATGCCGAGTGCCAGCGGGTTGCCCTGCAAATGGCCGCCGGCCACCCAGGCCACGGCCAGCCCGCCGGCGGCGGCAGCAGCAACTGCCGCGGCGTAGGAAAACTTCTTCATGCAAGCCCCGTGTGCGTGGCGCGCAGCGCTTCCAGCAGGCCCAGTGCGGGCTGCAGGCGCAGTTCCAGCTCGGCGTGCAAGAGGCGGCGCATGTCGTCTCTGAAGGCGCCCGGCGCCCGGTCTTGTCGTGTCTGTGGCCGCATGAAGTGCTTTTCCAGCAGCACCGGCATCAGTGCCAGCTGCGCTTGCTCGCGTGGCGCCAGCAGGGCTGCCAGTGTGGCGTCCAGCGCGGCCAGCGTCGCCAGTTCAGGGTGCGTGGCCGCCCTGCGGTGCAGCTCAGCGCGAGCCTGCGCCCGCAACGCGCCGACGGCGGCTTCCATCGCCTGCTGCAAGCCGAAACAGCAGCGGCGCCAGGGCAGGAAGTCATGGTCGCCCGTGCCGGGGCGGGCGTCGGCCTGCGCCAGCGCGCGGTCGATCGCCAGCGCCTGGGCCGTGCGCACGCGTGTGAATTCGGCGTCCAGTTGGGTTAGCGCCGCCGTCGCTGCCAGCGCGGCAGCATCGGCCGTGGCTGGCGACGCTGAACGCCGCGCAGCCGGCGGCGTTGCCTGCAAGACGGCCGACAGGGCAATGGCTTCCTTCCACCCCAGCCAGCGCGCGAGGCCTTCGACAAAGGAAGGCGGCGCTGCAGGGCGGTCGGCAAGGGCCAGTTGAGCCAGCAGTTCGACGAGTGCCGAGCCGTTGAGGCCGGTACGCGGTAGCTCAAGCTGCATGCGGGGGAGTGGGCGTTGAGCCCGAAAAACCGAGCACTCTACACCGGCGCCCACAACCGGCTGCGGTGTACCTGTCACCCCGGCGCCGACGGTTGGAGCCTGCGTGTGAACAATGACTCCCGGGGCCCGGCCCGCCAACGCGCAAAGCGCGCACGGTGGCCCAAAATCCTGATGGCGCCTGTCCCTTGCGCCTGTCCCTTGCGCCTGTCCTTCGGCTCGCCCTCACGTTTTTTCTCCAGCGCACGAAGCATCTTTTTTGCACCCCGTCTCGACCCGCCCCACCCGCCCAGCCATGAAGCCGTTCGATGCTTCCCCGGCCGATCTTTCGGCCGCCTCCCTGGCCGCCCACCCGCAGCCGCCTTTGCCCGCGCTTGTGCTGGTGCTGGGCCATGCGCCCGATGCCGACGCCCTGCTGCAAGAAGCCTTGCACGACATCTGCCAGCTGCAGCCTGTGCCGCACATCGCGGCTGCCCGGCAGCAGGCCCGCAGCGCCCTGCTGCTGCTGGACAGCGCTGCGCCGGGTATCGCGGCGCTCATGTCGTGCCGCCAGTGGCTGGCCGACGAGGCGCTGCGCGAGATTCCGCTCATCGTGCTCGGCGCAGCGGATGCCGGCGACGACGGTGCGCTCGTGCTTCAGCTGGGCGCGGCCGACTTCGTGGCCCGGCCTTTCAGCGCAGCCCTGCTGCGCGCGCGCGTGCTCGCACAGTTGCGCCTGAAGCAGGCCCGCGACCTGGCCCGCTGCGACAACCAGCGGCTGCGCGATGAGCTGTCGCGGCGCACGACGCAGCTCACGGCCATCCAGGACGTGACGACATTGATGATGGCGTCGATGGCCGAGACGCGAGGCGCGGAAACCAGCAATCACATCCGGCGCACGCAGTACTACGTCAAGGCGCTGGCCTGGCGGTTGTCCAACCACCCGCGGTTTGCGGCCGCGCTCACGTCGACCGCCATCGAGCTGCTCTTTCGTTCTGCCGCGCTGCACGACATCGGCAAGGCCGGCATCCCCGACCGCATCCTGCTCAAGCCCGGCAAGTTGAGCCCGGAAGAGTTCGAGATCATGAAGACCCACACGGTGCTGGGCCGCGACGCCATCTCGAACGCCAAGCGCGCCCTGGGCGTGGATGTCGACTACCTGGACTTCGCGCGCGAGATCGCCTATTCGCATCACGAGAAGTGGGACGGCAGCGGCTACCCGGAAGGCCTGGCCGGCGACGCCATTCCGATCTCGGGCCGGCTGATGGCGCTGGCCGATGTCTACGACGCGCTCATCAGCCGCCGCGTGCACAAGGAAGCCATGCCGCATGAACAGGCCATCGCCATCATCCAGCAGACCCGCGGCCGCCACTTCGACCCCGACGTGGTGGACGCCTTCCTGGCCATTGAAGACCACTTCAAGGCCATCGCGATCGCCTACGCCGACAGCCACGACGACCTTCGCAAGAAGGTCGACTACCTGGGCATTGCGCAGGTCTGAAGCGCCCGTGAACGCGCTCTGAGGCCAGCAAGGCCGCCAGGCGCCGCCTTGTGACCAGCCTGACGGCAGCGCCCGCGGCGCTGCTGGCGCAGAACGTCGCCGCGCCGTCACGATGCCGCTTGCCAGCCGCTTGCCAGCCGCTTGCCAGCCGCTCAGCCGCTCAGCGGGTCTGGTGGTCGCGGCCGCGCTTTTTGCCGAGGTACATCGCCGCGTCGGCGCGCCGCAGCAGCGACTCTGCGGTGTCGCCGTGCTGTGCCTGCGCCACCCCGATGCTTGCGGCAAGGCGAGCGCGCTGGCCCTCGGGCCCCCATTCGATTTCAGCCACCGCCTGTGCGATGCGCGTGCAGATCTGCTGCGCAACGCCCAGTTCGGTGCCCTCGAACACCACCACGAACTCGTCGCCGCCCAGGCGCGCTGCAATGTCCTGTTCGCGCAGTTGCGACGACAGCACGCGCGCCAGGCGCTGCAGAACGAGGTCGCCGGCGTCATGGCCACACTCGTCGTTGATGCGCTTGAAGTCATCGATGTCGAACAGCGCCAGGGCCAGCGGCTTGCGCGCGCCCGTGGCGGCACCGAACTGCCGATTCAGATGCTGATTCAGCCGCTCCGACAGATGCGCCTGCAGACGCCGCCGGTTGGGTATCCCCGTCAACGCATCTTCATAGGACATGCGCTCCAGCACCCGAGACTCCAGTTGCAGCGCGCCGAGGTCGGCACGGACGCGGCGGGCTTCGAGCTGCCACTGCACCACTTGTGCGCGGCCCTGCAGTGCCTCGTGCCGGTTGGCCTGCTCGCGCTGGCGCAAGGCTCGCAGCTCGTCTGCGGCTTGCTCGTGTTCGCCCCGCTCCGAGTGGCACTGACTGGCCAGCAGGTGACTCAAACAGGCCAGCTGTTCGTGCTCGATCGCGATGGCGCGCTCGCGGAGCTGCAGCAACCGGCAGTGGGTCCTGGCGTGCTCGCCAGCCGAGCGGCATATCTCCGCTTCGGCCCAAAATGTCGCAGCCTCGATCCAGGACGCGAAGGCGATCGTGTTGAGCCAGCGGTGCACTTCTTCAAGGGCGGCTCGGGCAGCGCCGATGTTGCCGCCCCACGCATGAAGCAGGCTGGCGATCAGGCAGGACAGCGCCCTCAGTGGGCGGTCGAAGCCATCGAGCAGAGCGTGTGCTCGGCCCGCGGTTTCGGCATCGACACAACTTTGCACCCGATCCCGCAGGCGCTGCAGCGGTTCTGCGTCCTCGTCCTTCGCTTCCGTCGTACCGCGCGTGGTGGTCAGACGCATGCTCTCCACCCAGGCACGGTTGACCTCCAGCTGGTAGTCGGGCAAGGGCGGCTGGCAACGGCGCGCCACTGCGCTGGCCGCTTCCAGCGCCGCTTGCGCGGCTGGGAAGTTGCCGCTCCAGCCGTAGGCGAGGCCCAGTGCGTTGTAGGCAAGCACGGCGTGGATGCCCGGCGGAGCCAGGCGCCCCAGCTCGACGCTCAGCAGTGCGGCCTCGACCGCCTCTTCTGGGCGTGCAAGCACGATGGACGCATTGGCATGACTGGTGTGGGCGACGGCCTCGTCGGCCAGGTCACCGAGGGACTTGAACAACAAGGCAGCGCGCGTGGCGGCGTCCACTGAGCGGCGGTGGCGCGAGCACAGGCGGTCGATATTCGCCAGTTGCGCCAGGGCTTGCGCTTCCAGTCGAATGTCGCCGGCAGCCTTGGCGCGGCTCAAGACGGCATGGGCCAGGTCGCGTGCGCGGTCGGCTTGGCCGGCGGCAATCGCGACGCCTGCGGCAACAAGCTCGGGGTCGGCGCCGGGGGCCGTCACACGGTCAGACAAGATGTGTCGCTCCCCTTCAATCGCAAAGAATGTAGCAGCAGGCAGATGCCCTGAGCCGCTGCTTCACGTCGGCCCGCGTGCAGGTGTGCAGAAGTGCGCTGATGCTGACGGCGGCTGTGTCCACCCATCGCTCGGTCGGCGCTGCTAGGCTTGCGCGCATGAGCTGCCTTCGATGCTGAACTTCCTGAAGCGGGCTGCGGCCGAGCGAGCGCTCGCGCCATGAGCGCGATCCCGGTCCGGCCCCCTGGCCCGGTGCTGGTGACCGGGGGCAGCGGCTACATCGCTGGCTACGTGATCCGTCAGCTGGTGGCCGAGGGCTGGCAGGTGCACAGCACCTTGCGCAGCCTTGCGCGCGAAAAGCCGGTACGCGCGCTGCTGGCGGTGGACGACACGAAGCTGCGCTTCTTCGCCGCAGACCTGCAGGCCGATGCCGGCTGGGCCGATGCCGTGGCCGGTTGCCGCCATGTGCTGCATCTGGCCTCGCCGTTGCCGGCGGGCATACCCAGACAGGCCGACGAGTTGATCGTGCCCGCGCGCGACGGCGCCTTGCGCGTGCTTCGCGCCGCGCAGGCCGCCGGCGTGCAGCGCTTCGTGATGACGTCCAGCGTGGCCGCCGTGGCTTACGGCCGCGGGCGCGGCGTGCACCACTTCACCGAGGCCGACTGGACGCCTGACGACTACCCCGGTGCCACGCCCTACATCCGTTCCAAGGCCATCGCCGAACGCGCCGCGCGGGCCTGGGTGGCGCGCGAAGGTGGCGGGCTCGAGTTCTGCAGCATCAACCCATCGGTGGTGCTGGGCCCGGTGTGGAGCCGCGACTACTCGGCCTCGGTGGTCATCGTGAAGAAGCTGCTCGACGGCAGCTTGCGCGCCTGCCCCGACATCGGCTTCGGCGTGGTGGATGTGCGCGACGTGGCCGATCTGCACCTGCGCGCGCTGATGGCGCCGGGCATGGCCGGCGAACGCTTCATCGCGTCGGGCCGCTTCATGAAGCTGCGTGAAATGGCAGCGCTGTTGCGGCGCGAACTGGGCGCCGATGCCAGCCGTGTGACGACGCGCCAGGTGCCTGATTTCGCGGTGCGGCTGGCAGCACTTTTCAACCCGCTGGCGCGTGCCGCCGCTGGGGAACTCGGCGCCGAGCGCCACCAGAGCGCTGAACACGCGAAGCAGGCGCTGGGCTGGCAGACGCGGCCGGTGGAGCAGAGCATCGTCGACGCGGCGCGCAGCCTGCTGGCGCTCGCGTAAAGGCTGGGGCCGGCGTCGTCCCGAGCCGGCATGACGTGGGGCTTTCCCGTCGGCGGCCGTGCGCGCCAGAATCATCATGGGGCGTTCGAGGCCCCGGCCTTTTTTCTGTGACTGAAGCCCGTGACTGAGTTCCGTGACTGAGTTCCTTGCCTGTCCTCCTTCCCCGTCGCCCCTGCCGCCGCCGCCATGAACACCCTGCCTCTCCCCTTCGCCACCGCATGCCTGCGCCCACGCCATGCCTCAGTATTTGCCGTCGCCGCGCTGCTGGCCCTGGCGGGCTGCGCTTCGGCGCCCGTGCCCGACGACCCGCGTGCGCAGGCAGTGGTGACTCGCACCTCGGGCTCCACGGTCTGGGCCACGCCCGAGGCCGAGGCCGCCGTGGCAGCCGCTGCCGAAGCCGCCGCTGCCGCCCGGCGATCAGGCGCCACGCGGGCCGGGTTGCCGGTTGCCCAGGCGCCCACAGCCGCCGCTGCCGTCTCACCCGCAGCCGCCGCCCCGGCGCCCGCATTGCGCCAACCAGTTGCCGCAGCCCCGGCTGCGCAGCCCGCTGTCGCCACGCCGTCGCAACGGCTGGTCTTCTTCGAATTCGACAGTTTCGACATCCACCCGAACTTCCGCGAAATGCTGGAAGGTCATGCATCGGCGCTGAAGGCCGACCCCGCCATTGCACTGGTGGTGGAAGGCCACGCCGACGAGCGCGGCAGCGCCGAATACAACCTGGCGCTGGGCCAGAAGCGTGCCGAGGCGGTGGTGAAGACGCTGTTGCTGCTGGGCGCCCAAGAAAGCCAGCTCGAAGCCGTGAGCTTTGGCGACACGCGTCCGGTCGACCCGGCCCGCACTTTCGAAGCCTGGGCAAAAAACCGCCGCGCGGAAATGCGCCTGCGGTAAGGCCGGCAGGAGCGCTTTCTGCGCCGCGTTCTGTGGCGCGTTCTAGGGCGCGTTCTAGGACGCGGTGATGAACGCGCGCAGCACCGCCATCGCCTCGTCCGGGCAATCGCGCCAGGCGCCGTGGCCGGCCTTGGGAAAGGTCACCAGCCGGCCCCAGGGCGCGGGAATGGCCGCAGCAATTTCTTGGGCATCGGCCAGTGGCGTCACAGGGTCCAGCTCACCGGCCATCACCAGCACCGGGCACTGCACCTGCGCCAGGCCGGGCAGCAGTTGCATGGTCTGCTGTTCACCGCGGGCGCTGGTGAAGAGGATGTCTTCGTTCATCAGCGTGCGCTCGCGCGCCACCGGGTCGCCGGGCGTCGGGTTGTAGACATCGCGGCATTGCGCGTTGTAGTTGCCCCAGACTGCGGCGCTCGGGGCCGACCAGAAGGCGCGTGCCGCAGCGCCTGCAGCGGCACCGCCGAAGCGCGTGAAGGCCTCGACCTTGCGTTCCAGCCCGAGGTGGTGGCTGGTGCTGGACAGCACCACCTTGGCCGGGTGCGCAGGGTGGCGCGCCAGGTAACGCTGCGCGACGAAACCGCCGAAGCTCTGGCCCAGCACGATGGGCTTGTTGATGCCGAGCGCATCGCACAGCTTCACCACGTCGTCGGCAAAGGTGTCCAGCGTCCACTCGGCCGCAGGCCGGCGGTCGCTGCGGCCGTGGCCGCGGTGGTCGACGTAGACGATCTGCGCCACGTCGGCGAGCACGCTGAACAGCGGCTTGAAGTTCGAATGGTCGTAGCCCGGTCCGCCGTGCAGCAGGATGAGCGTGGGTTTCTCGCGCAGGCGCGCGCCGTCTGGCACGAAGCCCGGGCCTTCGATGTCGACGAAGAGGCGGACGCCTGGGTCTATGGTGATGCGCATGTCGTGACTCTAAGTGCGCGCCAGATGCTCGCCTTCAGCCCCCAAGCAGCGTGCTTCAGCCGCGCAGCGTGATCTGGTCGATCAGCAACTGCTTCATCGCTTCGGCGCTTTCGTTCGCGCCCTGGCACGTGCCGGCGGCGTGGTGGCCGCCGCCGCCGTGGTGCAGCATCAACGCGCCCACGTCGACCGGGCTGCTGCGGTCGAAGATGCTCTTGCCCACGGTGTAGACGGTGTTGCTCTTTTCGCGGCCCCACATCACATGCATGCTGATGTTGCATTGCGGGAACATGGCATAGACCACGAAGCGGTTGCCGGCGTAGATGGTGTCTTCATCGCGCAGGTCCAGCACCACCAGCGGGCCGTGCACCTTCGCCACACGCGCAATCTGCTCGCGGAAAAGCGCGTGCTGCGCGAAGAACAGGTCGACACGCTCCTTGACGTCGGGCAGCGCCAGAATGTCTTCGATCGGCATGTCGCGGCAGCAGTCGATGAGCTTCATCATCAGCTGGTAGTTCGAGACGCGAAACTCGCGGAAGCGGCCGAGGCCGGTGCGCGCGTCCATCAGGAAGCTGAGCAGTTCCCAGCCCTTCGGTTCCAGCACGTCTGGCATGCTGAAGCCGGCCGAGTCGGCCTTGTCGACGGCTTCCATCATCGCGTCGCTGACGCGCGTGAAGCGGATCTTGCCGCCGTAGTGGTCGTAGACCACGCGCGCGGCGCTCTTGGCGTCGGGCTGCAGGATGTAGTTGGGCGTGGGCGCACCGTCGCGGCCGACCTGGTTGCGGACGGCTTCGCTGGCGTGGTGGTCGAAGCACATGCCGCAGCCCGGCACGTAGGGCAGGTTGGTGATGATGTCGCGATCGGTCACCGCCACCTTGCCGTCCTGCATGTCCTTGGGGTGCTGGAAGACGATTTCGCCCAGCAGTCCCAGTTCTTTCAGCAGCACGGCACAGACCAGGCCGTCCATGTCGCTGCGCGTGATCAGGCGGTACTTCAATTCGGCGGGGGCGTTCATGGTCGCTTCTCCAGGCAGGGCGCAGGCGGTGGGCAAAGGGGGGCTCACAGCCTGTTCCGCCTTGCGGCCGTGATACCGGCTTATCGGCCGCGCCGCCCGCCGGCTTGAATGCCGCGTTCAACGCGCCAGGCCGCGCACCAGCAGCGCGCTGAACACCAGCCCGGCCAGCGCAAACGCGCCCGTGGCCGCCCAGGTGAGGTGCCAGCCACCGACCTGGCTGGCCACCGCTGCCACCAGAGGCGGCCCCGCGAACTGCCCCAGCGCCGACCACTGCTGCACCCAGCCGATGGTGGTGGACGCCGTCTGCGGCCCTGGCGCCACGCGCAGCGCCAGCGCAAACAGCGTGGCCGGGATCAAGCCGCCGAAGCCTGAAAAGCACAGCAGCGCCGCGTAGCGCGCCCAGGGCGGCAGCGTGGCCAGCTCACCTGCAGCGCCAAAGGCCACGGCGGCCGCCACCGCCATCGCCACGAAACCCGTGGCCAGCAGCTTGCCCGGCCCCATACCGCGCTGCAGCAGCCGGCCGGCCGACAGGTTGCCCACGATGTTGGTGGCCGCCACCAGCGCGGTGAGCACGCCCGTGGTGCCTGCGGCCACGCCGGCCTGGGTGTAGATGGCGGGCAAAAAACCGATGACGGCCAGCCACTGGCCCGAGTACATCGCAAAACACAGCGCCACCCACCAGGCGCCGGGCGCGGCCAGCGTGAAGCGCAGGCGCAGCCACCAGGGCAGCGCCTGCGGTGTGGCTGCGGCCCCGGCCTGCCGAGCCGGCACCGCGTGGCGCAGGGCCATCAGCGCAAGCACAGACAGCGCTGCCAGCGCCCACCACCACATACGCCAGCCGAAAGCGCTGATGCACAGCGGCCCCAGCAGCAACGCCAAAGCCGTGGCCAGCGGCATGTAGGCACCCCACACGCCCAGCATGGCCGACACCCGAGCGGGCGGCACCAGCGCGCGCACCAGGCCGGGCGCGGGCAGCACCACCAGCAGAAAGCCGAAGCCTTCGGCCACGCGGCACAGCATCAACGCCGGCACCCCGGCCACGCTGCCGCCCGCGGCACTGGCCGCCGCCAGCACGGCCAGGCCCATCACCATGCTGCGCCGCGCGCCCAGGCCATCGGCCAGTGCGCCGAACACCAGGCCGAGCAGCATGCCCGCACCCTGCACCAGCGAGAGCAGAAAGCCGGCCTGCACCAGCGTCATGCCGAGTTCGACCTGCAGCGTGGTGACGGCCGGCGCCAGCTTGCCCACGTGCAGCGCCGCGCAGACGCCTGCCGCGATGACCACGAGTGCGGGGTCGACGCGGGGCGAAACGGGCGCTGACGCCGGCGCTGGCGGCGGCGGTGTTGGCGACTGTGTGGGCGGCGGTGCGGGCGGCATGGCGCGCGAGTATCACTGCCCCTCCCGCCCGGCCCGGCCTGACCAGACTCGTACGGGCCCTGCCCAGCGACGGGCATCATCGCGCCCATGGCCACCTACCTCGACACCGACACCTGGGTCCGGCGCGAAGCCTTCGAGTACTTCCGCAGCTTCGACAAGCCGTATTTCAGCGTCTGCGTGCGCCTGGACGCCGCGCCGCTGAAGGCTGCCGTGGCGGCGCGCGGCCAGAGCTTTTCGCTCGCCAGCCTCTTCCTGTCACTGCGGTTGGCCAACCTGCACGAGCCCTTTCGCTATCGGCTGGAAGGCGGCCGGGTGCGTGTGCACGACGAAGTGCACGGCAGCACCACGGTGCTGCGCGCGGACGAGAGCTTCGGCTTCTGCTACCTCGACCACACGCCGCACTGGCCCAGCTTCCACGCCCAGGGGCATGCCGCGATGGAAGCCGCGCGCATGCGCAGCGCGTCCTTCGAGCCGCGTGTGGAGCAGAACGCGCTGCTGCACTTCACCACCCTGCCCTGGCTGCACTTCACCAGCTTTTCGCACGCGCGCAACTGGGGCCGCGAAGACAGCGTGCCCAAGCTCGCCTTCGGTCGCCTGCAGGGTGATGGCGGGCGGCTTTGGCTGCCGGTGTCGGTGGAGGTGCATCACGCGCTGATGGACGGCGTTCACCTGGGGCGTTATGTGCAGGCGCTGGAAGCGGCCATGGCCGAGCCCGCGCCCTGGCTGGGCCCGGGTTGAGACCGGGTTGAAATCGGGCTGAGATTGGGCTGTGGCCATTGCCAGGGCGGTGTGCGGGCCAAGCGCGTTTACGCCGCGCTGGCCATGGCCTGCGCAATGCACGCCAGCAGCGCCGCTTCTTCGTAGGGCTTGCCCAGCACCAGCGTGACACCGGCTTCGGCCGCAGCGGTCTTCAGCCGGTCGTCGGCCGAGGTGATCATGATGATGGGGATGTGCGCCGCGCGCGGGTGGCTGCGCACATGCCGGGTCAGCGCAAAGCCGTCCATGTTCGGCATTTCGACGTCGGTGATCAGCACC
>JBBSCV010000041.1:0-16362 GCA_038249925.1 Burkholderiales bacterium | reverse complement strand
TTCGGCCGCCAGCCCGGTGTAGCTGCCCGGCGTCATCGCCAGCAACCGCTGCTTGTCTTCATCGGGCAGCGCCAGGCCCTGGATGAAGCCCTGCATCAGTTCGCGCGTGATGGGCTGGCCGCGCGTGAATTCCTTGAGCTGGTCATAGGGGTTGGGCAAACCATGCCGGCGCATCACCGTCTGCACGGGTTCGGCCAGCACTTCCCACGCGTTGTTCAGGTCATCGGCCAGCGCGGCCTCGTTCACTTCCAGCTTGTCCAGGCCGCGGCTCAGGCTGTCGCAGGCCAGGAGCGCATAACCCAGTGCCACGCCCATGTTGCGCAGCACGGTGCTGTCGGTCAGGTCGCGCTGCCAGCGGCTGACAGGCAGCTTGTGGCTCATGTGGCTGAGCAGCGCATTGGCGAGACCGAAATTGCCCTCGGCGTTTTCGAAGTCGATGGGGTTGACCTTGTGCGGCATCGTCGACGAGCCGACCTCGCCCTTTTTCAGCCGCTGTTTGAAATAGCCCAGGCTGATGTAGCCCCAGACATCGCGCGACCAGTCGATAAGCAGCGTGTTCGCGCGCGCCATGGCATCGAAGAGCTCGGCCATGTAGTCGTGCGGCTCGATCTGGATCGTGTAGGCATTGAAGGTCAGGCCGAGGCGCTCTTCCACCAGCCGGCGGCTGAAGCCTTCCCAGTCGAAGCCGGGGTAGGCCGCCAGGTGCGCGTTGTAGTTGCCCACCGCGCCGTTCATCTTCGCCAGCAGCGGCACCGCAGCGATGCGCGCGCGGGCCGTGGCCAGCCGCGCGGCCACGTTGGCCACTTCCTTGCCCACGGTGGTGGGGCTGGCCGTCTGGCCGTGCGTGCGGCTCAGCATCGGCAGCGCAGCCATCGCGCGGGCCATCGTGCCCAGCTGCGCCAGCAGCTTGTCCAGCGCCGGCAGCACGGCCTCGCTGCGGGCGCGCTTGAGCATCAACGCGTGGCTCGTGTTGTTGATGTCTTCGCTGGTGCAGGCGAAGTGCACGAATTCGGCCGCCGCTTCGAGTTCGGCATGGTTCTTGAAGCGCGACTTGATCCACATTTCCACCGCCTTGACGTCGTGGTTGGTGGTTTTCTCGATGTCCTTGATGGCCTGCGCGTCGGCCTCGCAGAAGCGCACGGTCAGCGAACGCAAAAAGCCGCGGCAGGCTTCGGACAGCGGCTTGAATTCGGCGAAGCCGGCGTCGGACAAGGCGATGAACCATTCCACCTCGACCTGCACGCGGTGGTGCATGAGCCCGAATTCGGACAGCATGGGCCGCAGTGCGGCCAGCTTGGGTGCGTAACGCCCGTCCAGGGGCGAAAGGGCAGTCAGGGGCGAGAGTTGCATCGAAGGCGTTGCCGGCGGGCGTGTGAACGAGGGCGGCACCTCTGGTGCCTTGGCTAGCACCAGGGGTGCCTTGGTTGGCACCAGAAGTGCATTCGTGGGCACCCGGCAAGCCCGGCGCGGCATTCGATTCTAGGGGGCGGCGCTGCTACATTTTGCGCAAACGGGTGCACGACAAACCCAGGGAGGAAGCTCTTGAACCATGACCCAACGGCAGTCGGAGAAGACCCTTTGCCTCTCATTCCAGAGGCCGTCGGTGAACACCGGCTGCCCCTCAGTTTCGTCGGCTCGGGCAGCGAATACTTTCGCATCTGGATCGTCAACCTGCTGCTCACGCTGGTGACGCTGGGCCTGTACTACCCGTTCGCCAAGGTGCGCCGGCTGCGCTACTTTCACGGCGCCACCGAGGTTGGCGGCCACCCGCTGTCTTTCCACGCCGACCCCTGGAAGATGCTGCGCGGCTACCTGCTGGTGGTGGTGCTGTTCGCGGCCTATGGCGTTGCCGGGCAGTTTTCACCGGTGGCGGGCCTGGTGGCGTTCTGCATCATCGCGGCGCTGTGGCCGGCGCTGTGGCACTCATCGCTGCGGTTCCGGCTGGCCAACACCGGCTGGCGCGGTCTGCGTCTGCACTTCACCGGCAGCCGTGGCGGCGCTTACCGCGCGCTGGCGCCGGGTTTTGCGTTGGCGCTGGTGCTGGTGGCCGGCACGGCGCTGCTGCCCGCCGAGGGCGTCGAGCCCGGCACACCTGCCCAAGCATTGGGCCCGGGCTTCTGGCTGGTGGGCCTGCTGCCGCTGCTGATGGCGCTGGCCACGCCGGCCTTGCTGTGGCTGATGCGCCGTTACCAGCAGGGCCACCTGGCGCTCGGTGCCGAAGAGACGCGTTTCGAGGTCGGCATGGGCCGCTTCTACGGCCTGGGCCTGCGTGTGCTGGGGCTGACGATGCTGGCGGCATTCGTCGCCGGGCTGCTGGCCGCGTTGTTGGCTTTCGGCAGTGGCATGGGCGGCAATGCTGGCGGTGCGGGCGAGCCGCCCAGCGTGGCCAATCTGCTGTTCATGCTGGTGCCGGTGCTGGTGGTGTTCGTCGTCTTTCAGGCGGCCATCGGGCCGTATTTCATCTCGCGCCTGCAGAACCTGGTGTGGAACGGCACGCGCAGCGCGCACCTGCGCTTCGAAAGTGCGCTGCGCTTTCGCGCACTGGCCGCACTGACGCTGCGCAACTGGCTGCTCATCGTCATCACGCTGGGGCTGTACTTTCCCTTCGCCGCGGTGGCCACGGCGCGTTTGCGCCTGCAGGCGGTGGCGCTGCTGAGCACCTTGCACCCCGACGCGCTCTTCAGCCAGGTCGAGCGCATGAGCGAAAGCGCCGCAGGCGACGCTGCCGCCGACATCGCAGGCATCGACCTCGGGCTGTGAACGCGCCGGCACCCGCACCCCCGCGCGCCGAGCCCCGGGCCGATGGCCCGCAGGCGCTGTATTTCGACGGCCGCAGCGCGCGCGCCCACGCCGTGCAACTGGGCGTGCGCGAAGGCTGCCTGCTGGCGTGGCGTGCGAACCCGGCAACGCCGTTGGAGGTCAGCGACGCCTTCGACGTCGCACGGCGCTGGCCGCTGGCCCAGGTGCAGTGGCCTGAACGCACGCGCCACGGCAAGCGCACGCTGCATCTCGCCGACGGTGGGTCGCTGCAGGTGGCAGACACCGCGGCCTTCGACGCCTGGCGCGAACAGCACGGCCCGCGTGAAAGCTGGGTCGTGCGGGCGCAGCAGCAGTGGCGCAGCACGCTGGTGGCCCTGGTGCTGCTGCTGGTGGTGGGCGCGGCCGGCTACCGCTGGGGCGTGCCGCTGGCCGCCAGCGGCCTGGTGGCCCTGGTGCCCGCTGCGGCCGACGAAGCGGTGGGTGCGCAGGCGCTGCAAAGCGTGCAGGGCCGCTGGCTCAAGCCCACGCAACTGCCCGCGCCGCGTCAGCAGGATTTGCGCGCCGCGTTCGCGCAGATGGTGGCGCAGGCCTGGCCGGCTGGCGGCGCTGCAGGCCAGGCGCCGAGCTACACACTGCGCTTTCATGCCGCCACGCCTGAGCTGGGGCCGAATGCTTTCGCGCTGCCGGGCGGCGACATCGTCATCACCGACGAGCTGGTGGCGCTGCTCGAAGGCCACGACGACACCCTGCTCGGCGTGATGGCCCACGAACTGGGCCATGTGCAGCACCGCCACGGCATGCACGCGCTGGCGCAGTTCACGCTGCTCAGCACCGCCACCAGCATCGCGCTGGGCGACTTCAGCAGCGTGCTGGCCGTGCTGCCGGCGTGGCTGGCGCAGATGGGCTACAGCCGCGATGCCGAACGCGAGGCCGACGCCGCGGCCGTGCGGCTGCTGCAGGCCAGCGGGCGTTCACCGGCGGCGATGGTGGTGCTGTTCGAACGCCTGGCGCAGCGCGGCGGTGGCGACGCAGACCCGACCGACCGCGGCCCGCCGATGGCCTTCGCCAGCCACCCAGCCGATGCCGAGCGCGTGCGCTTTTTCCGCGATGCGGCCGTCGGCCGGCGCTGAATGCGGCCTTTGATTTCACGCTGAATGCCCGCTGTGCAACACCCGCCCACCATCACCCGCCCCGCTGCCTTCGCCGACGTGCGCGCCTTGTGCTTCGACGTCTTCGGCACCGTCGTCGACTGGCACGGCAGCATCGCTGCCGAGGTGCGAGCCCTCGGCCTGCCGGTGGGGGGCGCGTTCGCGCTGGCCTGGCGCGCCGGCTATGCCCCGGCAATGCAGCAGGTGCGCAGCGGCACGCTGCCCTGGACGAACATCGACGGCCTGCACCGCCGCATTCTCGATGGCCTGCTGGCCGAACACGGCATCGCACTGGACGAAGCGGCGCGAGAAAAACTCAACCGCATCTGGCACCGCCTGCACCCCTGGCCCGACAGCGTGCCTGGCCTGCAGCGCCTGAAGCGCAGTTTCACCATCACCACGCTGAGCAACGGCAACCTCTCGCTGCTGGTGGCCCTGGCCAAATTCGGCGGCCTGCCCTGGGACGCCGTGCTCAGCGCCGAACTGTTCCACCACTACAAGCCCGACCCCGAGGTCTACCTGGGCGCTGCGCGCCTGCTGGGCCTGGCGCCCGAACAGGTGGCGCTGGTGGCCGCCCACCCAAGCGACCTGCGCGCTGGTGCCGCCTGCGGCCTGCGCACGGCCTATGTGCCGCGGCCGCTGGAACGCGGCCCGGGCGGCGCCATCGAGGCTTGGGTCGACGGCGAGTTCGATCTTGTGGCCGACAGCTTCGAGGCGCTGGCTGGTTTGCTGGGCGCTTGACCGCTTGTTTCGACTTCGCGCTGGCCGCCGGCAGGCTGCCTGACATATCGTTCAGATGCCCGGCCGCGGCCGATGCCCCAACCCCCTCAAACCCCACCCACCCACAACCCCGCAGGCCCGATGCACCGCTCACCGAACACCGCCCCCGTGGCCCGGCCGCGCCGCATGCGCCGCCTGGCCGTGGGCCTGGGCCTGGTGCTGGCGGCCGCGGGGCTGCTGCTGGCAACACAAGGCTCGGCTATGGCAAAGATGGTGATGTTCTCGGCGGTCAGCGGCAAGGTGCTGCACAACGGCAAGCCGGTGGCCGGCGCTGCCGTCGAGCGTGAATTTTTCTGGGCATGGAAATCGGAAACCGGCCGCGACAGCACCCAGACCGACGCCGGCGGCGAATTCCGCTTCGCGCTCGTCGAGCGCAGTTCGTTGATGGGCTCGCTACTGCCGCACGAGCCCATCGTGCGCCAGACCATCCTCATCAAGCACGAAGGCAAGACCTACAAGGCCTGGATGTACGACAAGCGCAACTACCGTCCCGACGGTGAAATCGGTCGGCCCATCGTCATGACGTGCAAGCTGGAGTCGGAGCTTCACCACACCGGTGATGTCTACGGCATCTGCGATTTGCAATGACGGTCTTCCTCCTGCAATTCGGACGCCCCCATGCCCCAACTGACCCCCACCGAAGCCGCCAAAGTCGCCAGCAGCGTCTACCTGTTGCTGAATGGCAGCGTGACCGAATCGCGCGAGCGCGGCATCCGTTTCGGCACCGAGGGCAAGTTCGCGCTGCACGACAACTCGCAGTTTCGCGGTGAGACGGGGGCGCTGGCCTGGAAACGGCTGTCCAACTTCGGCTACATCGCGTGGGGTGAAGGCGCCTACACCAACGAAGTTCTCGTCGTCACCCGCGGCACCAAGATCAACAACGACTGGCTGACCAATTTGTCGATCGGCCTGCGCCCCGGGCCTGCCGGTTGGCCGGTGCACATGGGCTTTCTCGGCACCTGGAATTCGTTCTCGGCCGACCTCGCAAAATTCCTGGCCGGCCGCAACCCCAACCACATTCATTGCGTGGGCCACAGCCTGGGCGGCGCGCTGGCCGCGCTGACCGCCGACTGGGTGACCACCAACCGCATGGCCGGAGCGTCGCTGTACACCTTCGGCGCCCCGCGCTGCGGCGACGCCGTGTTCGCCGGCACGCTGACGCAGCGCGTGGGCGCTGCCAACGTGCACCGCGTCTACCACCCGGCCGACGTCGTGCCGATGATTCCGATGCTGCCCTTCTTCCACGCGCCGCTGGTCGGCGCTGGGCTGCGCTTGCCGACGGGTTCTGGCGCGCTCTTCAGCACGGCCGCCCATGCGATGGAAGACAGCTACTTCCGCGGGGTGGGCAGCCTCAGCTGGGCAGACCTGGCCAACGCGCAGCGGCCGGGCGACATCGGCACCGGTGTCGAGGCCTGGCTGGAAGCCGGTGCGCAGGGTTCAAGCGGCATGTTGATGGGTTCCACGCAGTTGCTGTCGATGATCGGCCGCGCGCTGACGTGGCTGGTGCGCAGGTCGGCATGGGTGATGGGCAGCGCGCTGGGCTCGGGCGTCACGGCGGGCCTGACCTTGATGGACCAGCTGGCCTGGTTGCTGGCGCAGGCTTCGAAGGTCAAGCAAGAGGTGGCGACCCACGTCAAGGCCTTGATGTCGGCGATCTTGCGGTTTCTCGGGCGCAAGGTGGTGGGCACGGCCGACGTGACACAGGCGTTCGTGCATTGGCTTTTGGCCACGCTGGTGACGACCCTGAGCGCGATCGCGCGCCGGGCGCTCTCTCGCTTCGGCTGACGGCGCTTCGGCTGGACGACGCTTCGGCCGACCGCGCAGCGGCCAGCAGCACTTGCCCGAGCGCGAGCGCGCCGCCGCAGGCTTTATGCTGCGCGGCCCTGCCCGCTCCTGGAGTGCCCGCGCATGAGCGCTGCTGCCAACCCTGAAACCGATGCCGCTGTTGCGACGCTTCATCCGCCGCTTCATCTGCCGTCCGATGCGCGGCTGAACGCAGGCACGCCGCTGGACCTGGCGCGTGTGCGCGCCGTGCGTGTCAACCAGCCTGCCGTGGCGCGCCGCGTGGCCGCGCTGAATGCCAGCCGTTCGGTGAAGAAGGTCTACCAGGCCGCGTGGCAGGTGCGTGCCATTCAGTGCATGGACCTCACCACCTTGTCGGGCGACGACACGCCCGGCCGCGTGCGCCGCCTGTGCGCCAAGGCGCGCCAGCCGGTGCGTGCCGACCTGCTGGCCGCACTGGGTTTGCCGTCGCTGCGGGTGGGCGCGGTGTGCGTCTATCACGAGATGGTGGCCGAGGCCGTGCATGCGCTGCAGGGCAGCGGCATCCCGGTGGCGGTGGTGAGCACGGGCTTCCCGGCCGGCCTGACGCCGATGGAGACCAAGCTGCGCGAAATCGAGCTCAGCGTGGCCGCCGGCGCGCAAGAGGTCGACATCGTCATCAGCCGCCGCCATGCGCTGACCCACGACTGGGCCGCGCTCTACGAAGAACTGGTGGCCTTCAAGGCCGCCTGCGGCGACGCGCACATGAAGGCGATCCTCGCCACGGGCGAGCTGCAGACGCTGGAAAACGTGGCCCGCGCTTCGTGGGTGGCGATGATGGCCGGCGCCGACTTCATCAAGACCAGCACCGGCAAGGAAAGCGTCAACGCGACGCTGGATGTGTCGCTCGTGATGGTGCGCGCCATCCGCGAATTCGAGGCCGAAACCGGCCAGGTGGTGGGCTACAAGCCGGCCGGCGGCATCTCGGCGGCCAAGACCGCGCTGCAGTACCTGTCGCTGATGAAGGAAGAGCTCGGAAACCGCTGGCTGCAGCCCGACTTGTTCCGCTTCGGCGCGAGCAGTCTGCTCACCGACATCGAACGCCAGCTCGAACACTTCGTCACCGGCCACTACAGCGCCGCGCATCGCCACGCGATGCCTTGATTCGAACCCACGCCATGCCCACCCTGCAAGACATCCTCGCCACCATGGACTACGGCCCCTCTCCTGAAAGTCCCGGCGTGGCCCAGGCCTGGCTGAGCAGCCACAAGCGCCGCTTCGGCCACTTCATCGACGGCGCCTGGGTCGCCGGCGCCAGGCACTTCGACAGCGTGAACCCGGCGAACGGGCAAGTGCTGGCGGCCATCGCCCAGGGTGATGCGAAGGTGGTGGACCGCGCGGTGCTGGCTGCCACCGCAGCCCTGCCCGCCTGGCAAGATTTGGGCGGCCACGGCCGCGCGAAGTTTCTCTACGCGCTGGCGCGTGCGCTGCAGAAACACGCGCGCCTCTTTGCCGTGCTGGACACGCTGGACAACGGCAAGGCCATCCGCGAAACGCGCGATGCCGACGTGCCGCTGGCCGTGCGCCACTTCTATCACCACGCCGGCTGGGCGCAGCTGCTGGCGCGCGAGATGCCTGGCCATGAAGCGCTGGGCGTGGTGGGCCAGATCGTGCCCTGGAACTTTCCGCTGCTGATGCTGGCCTGGAAGGTGGCGCCGGCGCTGGCCTGCGGCAACACCGTGGTCTTCAAGCCTGCCGAGCAAACATCACTGACAGCGCTGCTCTTCGCCGAGGTCTGCCAGGAAGTGGGCCTACCCGCAGGCGTGTTCAACCTGGTCTGCGGCGACGGCGCCGTGGGCCAGGCCATCACCGCCCACGAAAGCATTGCCAAGATCGCCTTCACCGGCAGCACCGAAGTCGGCCGGCTCATCCGCCAGGCCACCGCCGGCAGCGGCAAGAAGCTGAGCCTGGAGCTGGGTGGCAAAAGCCCCTACCTCGTGTTCGCCGACGCCGACCTCGACGCCGCCGTCGAAGGCATCGTCGAGAGCATCTGGTTCAACCAGGGCGAGGTCTGCTGCGCTGGTTCACGCCTGCTGGTGCACGAGGGCACGGCGCCAGCCCTCCTGGCCAAGCTGAAGGCCCGCATGGCGAAGATTCGTGTCGGCGACCCGCTGGACAAGAGCACCGACATGGGCGCGCTGGTCGACCGCACGCAATGGCAGCGCGTGAACGGCTTCGTCGAACGCGCGCGTGCCGAGGGCGCCGAAGTCTTCCAGGCCTGCGCCACCGAATTGCCGGTGGGAGCACATTGCTACTTCCCGCCGACGCTGGTAACGGGCGTGGACACGGCGAGCGAAATCGTGCAGCAAGAGGTCTTCGGCCCGGTGCTGACGGTGCAGACCTTTCGCACGCCGGCCGAGGCCGTGGAGCTGGCCAACAACAGCCGCTTCGGCCTGGCCGCCTGCGTGTGGAGCGAGAGCATCACGCTGGCGCTGGACGTGGCGCCGCGCCTCAAGGCCGGCGTGGTCTGGATCAACACCGCCAACCAGCTGGACGCCGCCTGCGGCTTCGGCGGCGTGCGTGAATCGGGCTACGGCCGTGAAGGCGGGCGTGAAGGTCTGCGCGAGTATCTGAAGCCTACGGCGGTGACCGTCGACAAACCAGCAAAGACCGCGAAGGCCAGCAAGCCGGCCGCCGCCGCCACCCTGGTGCCTGCCGACCCGAACGCCATCGACCGCACCGCCAAGCTCTACATCGGCGGCAAGCAGGTGCGGCCCGATGGGGGCTACAGCCGCGAGGTCTGGGCCGGCAAGACGTTGCTGGGCCTGGTGCCCGAGGGCAACCGCAAGGACATCCGCAACGCCGTGGAAGCCGCGCGTGCCGCCGCCGGGTGGGAGCGCACCAGCGCGCACGCGCGCGCCCAGGTGCTGTTTTACATGGCCGAGAACCTGCAGGCCCAGCGTGCGCGTTTTGTCGAACTGCTGACGCCTTTCAGCAGCGCCGCTGCAGCGGCCGATGAAGTGCAGGCGGCGGTGGAATGCCTCTTCGACTTCGCCGCCTGGGCCGACAAGTACGACGGCGCCGTGCACCAGCCGCCGATGCACGGCGTCGCGCTGGCGCTGCACGAGGCGGTGGGCAACATCGCGGTGATTGCCGGTGACGAAGCGCCGCTGCTCGGCCTGATCGCGCTCATCGCCCCGGCCATCGCGATGGGCAACCGCGTCGTGGCCGTGCCTTCATCGCGCCAGCCGCTGGTGGCTGCCGAGCTTTACCCCGTGCTGGAGACGAGCGACGTGCCCGGCGGTGTCGTCAACCTCGTCACCGGCGACCCCGACGCGCTGGCCGACACGCTGGCCGCACATGCAGAGGTGGACGCGCTGTGGTGGCCTGCGGCCACGGCCGAACAGTGCCGCAAGGTGGAAGCGCTGTCGGTCAGCAACCTCAAGCGCACCTGGGTCGGTGCCGGTGCCGCCGCCGCGCTGGGCGACCCGCGCACGCTGCTGGAACAGGCGGTGCAGGTGAAAAACGTGTGGGTGCCTTACGGCGTGTAGCGCCACAGGACACTTCGACAGAACTCCGCAGGACCAGCGCGCTTCAGGGCATGCTGAAGCGCGCCTTGCGGCTACCTTGTAGGAGGCGGCTGCCCGTAGAGCGGTGAACGGGGGCCCGGCAGCACGCCGTTGATGCGCGGCGCACTCAGCAGGCGGGCTTGCGCCACACCTGCGAACTTGAACGAGGCATCGGTGGCGGTGCCGATGATCTGCTTGACGGCAGCAGCCACCAGCAGGCCCACCAGACCGCCCGGGGTCTGCTGGTTCTGCTCTGCCGAAGTGGCAAAGGCTCGGCCCGACCACAGCAAATCGCCCGAGCGCAGGTCGACGATGCGGGCCTCGACATCGACCCGCGTTTCGCTGTCCACGATCTTGAAACTGGTGCCGTAGCGCGTGACCTTGATGTAGACGGCTGCATCGGCACCGAACACATCGCGCAGCTTGTTCGGTGAAATTTCATGCGCCTGGGCCGCCGTCTGGATGCCGTTCTGCTTGAAGGTTTCGTCGACCAGTGCCACCGGCAGCACGTAGTAGCCGGCTTCGGCCAAGGGCCGAGTGCTGTGCGCCCAGACGCCTGGCGTTGCCTTGACTTCAGGCGACTCGTTCAACGGCGGCAACACCAGCAGCGTGGCCGGCTTGGCCTTCTGGAACGCCGTGTAGTCGTAAGGCGCAGGCGTTGCGCAGCCGCCCAGGAAGGCCAGCGCGCCCAACAGCAACCCTGCGGTCAGAGCGCGTGTTTTGCGGTTCGTGTGGTTCGTGTGGTTCATGCCGGGTTCTCTTTCGTTGCGCCGGGCATGTTGCCTTCCAGGCGCTTGAGCAGCGTGTCGACATAAGGCGAAGATTCCGGAAAGGCCAGCTTCTCGGCCAGCCACAACTGGCGCGCGGCCGAGGCATTGCCCGTCGACAGGTGCAACATGCCCAGGTGCATCCTGAAGCCTGGCGGCAGCGCCTCTCTGGCCGCACGGGCCTTTTCGGCATGGGCTTCCAGCAGCTGGATCTGAGCGCCGGTGTCAGCGCCTTCGCCCAGCAGCGTTTCGTATTGCTGCTTGGGGAAGTTTTCCCAAGAGTACAAAGGCTTCGGCGCCTGGGCGCAGCCCGTCAGACCCAAGCTCAGTCCCAAGGTCAGCGCCGATGCCAGCCCCGATACCAGCCCCGATACGCCCACCCTGGGCGCCACCACGCTGAACGTCCGTGGCCAGCGAAGGCTGCAGCTCATCGGCGCGGCTCCTGGCCCCATTGGCCAGCGTCTTTGCCGGCCACCAAGTTGTTGATGGCCTCGCGCATGGCCAGGTCGAGGACCTTGCCGTTCAGCGTGGCGTCGTAGCTGGCGGTGCCGCCGAAGCCGAGCACTTCACGGTTCGAGAGTTCGTACTCGCCCGCACCCTGCACCGAGTACACGATCTCCGAGCTGACGCTGTTGACCACGTTCAAGGTCACCTTGGCATAGGCCACTTGCGTCTTGCCGCGCCCGAGGATGCCGAACAGCTGGCGGTCGCCCACTTCCTTGCGGCCGAACTCGGTGACGTCGCCGGTGACGACGAAGGCCGCGCCGCGCAATTGCTGCGCCGCGCCCTGAATGCGGGCTTCCTGGCCCGTCTCCGTCATGTTGTCGCGGTCTTGCACGGCAAAACGCTGCGACTGTTGCAGGTGCGCGACCAGGGCTGTCTTCGCCTGGCCGCCCAGACGGTCGACGCCGTCGGAGAACACGCCGCGCATGAAGCTGGAGCGGTTGTCGAAGCGCCCCACGGCCAGCGGGATGCGCGCACCGCTGAACGGCGTTGCTGCCGCAGCCACCTTCGCCACTTCGACGCTGCGCGACGTTTCCGTGGTGGCGCAGCCGGCCAGGGCCAGCGCTGCAGCCGCGGCAGCCAAGCCCCGAGTCCAATGTGAATGGATCATTTGAATGTCTCCCTGATGATGGCCTGCTCGGCCGAAGTGAGTCGAGCGCCGCTGAGCGGTGCCTGCGTTGCTTTCAATGATGATTGTGCTGAACGGCTGCGACGTTTCGGCAGCGCCACGGCGTCCATCCAACGGGGGATCGACATGCGGGCTTCAAGCGTTCACTACCTCTGCCACCAGCGGCAGCACTGCGGGTGCAGCCTCGCCGAGCTGCACGGCGGCCAGCACGGCCGCGACGGCCGCCTCGGCGCCGGCTTCATCGGCCGCATGCACAAAGGCCAGCGGCTCGCCGGCCTGCACGCACGCGCCGCGCGCCACCACCTGCGCCAGGCCCACGCGCGGGTCGACCACGTCACCCGGGCGCACGCGCCCGCCGCCGAGGGCCACCACGGCCCAACCCAGGGCACGCACGTCCCACTGCTGCAGCCAGCCGCCGTGCGCCGCGCACACGGGCTTGATCACCGGTGCCACCGGCAACTGCGCATCGGCCAGCACATCGCGCGGGCCGCCCAGCGCGGCCACCATCTGCGCAAAGCGTTCGGCGGCAGTGCCGCTGTGCAGCACCTGCGTGGCCATCGCGGCGCCGGCTTCTGGCGTCTCGGCCAGGCCGCCCAGCTGCAGCAGGTGGCCGGCCAACGCCAGCGTCAGCGCGTGCTGGCGCGGCTCGCGCTCGTCACCGCGCAGGTAGCGCAGGGCCTCGTCCACTTCCAGCGCGTTGCCGGCGCTGCGGCCCAGCACCTCGTTCATGTCGGTGATCAAGGCGCGCGCCGGCAGCCCGGCGCCGCGCGCCACCTGCACCAGGCTGTCCGCCAGGGAACGGGCTGCGGGCAAGTGCTGCATCACCGCGCCGCTGCCCACCTTCACGTCGAGCACCAGGCCCTGCAGGCCCGCTGCCAGCTTCTTGCTCAGGATGCTGGCGGTGATGAGCGGCACGCTGTCCACCGTGGCCGTGATGTCGCGAATGGCGTAGAGCCGGCGGTCGGCCGGCGCCAGCGTGGGGCCGGCACTGACGATGGCGCAGCCGGTGCTGCGCAGCGTCGACAACAACACTTCGCGCGGGGGGGTCACGCCGTAGCCGGGCAAGGCTTCCAGCTTGTCCAGCGTGCCGCCGGTGTGGCCCAGGCCACGGCCGCTGATCATCGGCACCACACCGCCGCAGGCCGCCACGATGGGCGCCAGCATCAGGCTGAGCTTGTCGCCCACGCCGCCGGTGGAATGCTTGTCGAGGATGGGGCCGTGAAGGTTTGCAGCGGCCCAGCGCAGCACTTCGCCGCTGTGCGTCATGGCGCGCGTGAGTGCCACGGTCTCGGTCTCGTCCATGCCGCGCAGCACGATGGCCATTGCCAGCGCCGCGACCTGGCTGTCGGCCCAGCCGCCCGTGCCCTCGGCGTGCACCAGGCCGCGCACGAAGCCTTCGATCTGCGCCGTGCTGAGCATGCCGCCGTCGCGCTTGGCGGCAATCACGCGCACCGGCAGGTCGTCCACGCTCATTCCACGGTGTAGCGCAGGTCGGGGTCGGGCGCGTGACCGGTCGGGCTGGACTGCAGGAAGCTCGTCAGCGCGTCGATGTCGACATCGCCACCGACGCGGTTGCGGCCGGTGCGCAGCGCGTTGAGGCCGTCGCCGCCTTCGGCCATGAAGCTGTTGACAACGAGGCGGTAGTCCTGCGCCGGGTTCACGGGCTGCCCCGCGATGCGCAGGTCGTGCACACGCTGGCCCTGCGGCGCGCCGGCGCGCCAGGTCCAGCGGATCGAGGCCGAGGGAATCAGCGCGCCGGGCCGCCCCTGGCCTTCCAGCAGCGTCTTGATCTCGGCACCGCTGAGCGTCATCACCACCAGCGTGTTGCCGAAGGGCTGCATCGTGAACACGTCGCCGAAGCTCACGTCGCAGGGCGGCGCGGCCTTGCAGTTCAGCGCGGCGCGCACGCCGCCGCTGTTCATCAGCGCGAACTGGCTGCCGCCGCGCTCGGGCGCGCGTGTGGCGGCCCATTGCGCGTCGGCCACCAGGCGACCGGCGGCCATGTTGCCGTTGTTGGCGCTGGTGGCGAAGTTGCCACTGATGCGGCCTACCGTGCGCTCGGCCAGCGGGCGCGCGCGCTCAGCGTAAGCGGCCACGCGGGCGGCGATATCGGCGTCGGGCTGGGCGGCGCTCAGCGCGAAGGCGAAGGGCGCGGGCTCCTGCGAGATGATCAGCTCGCGGTGCGCCGCGCTCGTCTTCTCGTTGAACACCGGCAGATTGCGGTGCACGCTGCGCGAGCGGTCGATGTCGCCGGTCTTCGCGTCGAGCACGAGGTCCAGCACGCTCACGCCGCGGCCCTGCGCTGTGGCCTGCATGACGGGCCGGCCGTCGATGACGCAGCGGTAGCCCTGGTGCGAATGGCCCGACAGCACCACGTCCACCGCCGGCGAGAGCTGCTTCTCGATGTCGAAGATGGCGCCACGGCGCGCGGCGCAGCCGGCGTCGTTCCATTCCATCGTGCTGCCGGCCTCGCCGGTGCTGCCGCCTTCGTGGATGACGGCGATCAGCGTTTGCACGCCTGCAGCCTGCAACCTGGCGGCCTCGGCATTGATGGCGATGGCTTCGTCGATGAAACGCAGCCCGACAATGCCCGAGGGCACCACCAGCGAAGGCGTGTCGATGGTGACGGCGCCGATGAAGCCGACCTTGATGCCGCCGTACTCGCGAATCACCGAAGGCGCCACCAGCGGCCGGCCGTTGGCCTGCACGACGTTGGCCGAGATGTGCGCGAACTTCGCGCCCTCGTAGCGGCCCAAAGCGCAGCTGACGGCAGGGTCGCCCGCCTTGGGTTCGCGGCAGCCACCGGCGATGATGCGCTGCAGCTCGGCCACGCCAGCGTCGAACTCGTGGTTGCCCAGCGTGGCGACGTCGACGCCGATGCGGTTCATCACATCGATGGTGCTCTCGTGCCAGAACAAGGCCGAGACCAGCGGCGTGGCGCCAATGGCGTCGCCGCTGCTCACCACCACGCTGTGCGCCGCGCCAGCGCGCAAGGCCTTCACGAGGCCGGCCTTGTAGGCGGCGCCACCCACGGCCACACGCAGGGGCTGGCCCGGCTTGGCGGGGTCGGGGTGAGGCAGCACGAGGCCGGCGCTTTCCAGGTTGCCGTGCAGGTCATTGAAGGCAATCACGCGCAGCGTGACCGGGGCCTGCGGCAGTGGTGCGGTGGCGCAGCCTGCCAGCAGCAGGGCTGCGGCCAGCGGCGCCAGAAAGGCACGCAGGCTGGAGGTCTTGAGGGTGTTCACATCAACTCCGTTCAGGGTTGCAGCGCCTGCACCACGGCGGCCAGCGTGGCCACGGCGCGGTCGCTGGCGCCACTGGCGGTGGCCAGCGTGTGGGCGTGGCTCAGTACTTCATCTTCCATGCCTGCGGCCATGTTGGTCATCATCGACAAGCCCAGCACCTTCAGCCCGGCGTGGCGCGCGATGATGGTCTCGGGCACGGTGCTCATGCCCACGGCCTGCGCACCGAAAGCGCGCAGCATGCGAATTTCGGCCGGGGTCTCGAATTGCGGGCCCATCACCCAGGCGTAGATGCCCTGGTGCAACGCGCTGCCCATGGCGGCAGCGGCGGCCAGCGCCTGCGCGTTCAGCGCCGGGTCGTAGGCTTTGCTCATGTCCTGGAAGCGCTGGTCACCGGGCTCGCCGATCAGCGGTGAACGCTGCACGATGTTGAGGTGGTCGGTGATCAACATCAGCTCGCCCGGGCGCATCGCGGCGTCCATGCTGCCGGCGGCGTTGGTCTGCAGCAGAACCTTCACACCCCAGGCGGCCAGGCTGCGAATGGCGCCCAGCATGCCGTCGGCATTGCCAGTCTCATAGGCATGTTTGCGCCCGGCCAGCACCGCCACGCGGGTGCTGCCCACCGTGCCCACGCGCACCAGGCCCTTGTGCCCGCCCACGGCCAGCGCGGGAAAGGCGCGAAGTTCGGCATAGGCCACGTCGCCGGCACGCTGCACCTGTTCAGCGAACGGCCCCCAGCCCGAGCCCAGCAGCACGGCGATGGCGGGCGCGGGCCCCAGGCGGTGCTGCAGCGTGGCGGCGGACAAGCGGATGTCTTCGTTCATGGCAATCAGCTCGGGAGGTGGTCGGGGCCGAAGCTGTGCGGCAGCAGCCCGCCCAGCGTGTAGGTGGCGGTGATGCCGTGCAGGTCAACGGCCCACACCGGACAATCGTCGGCGGCAAATTCACGCAGTTTCTGGCGGCAACCGCCACAGGGGCTGACGGGCTGCGGCGCGACGCCGCACACGGCCACGGCCAGGGCCTGTTTGCCGCCGGCCATCACCATCGCCGACAAGGCCGAGGCTTCCGCGCACCAGCCCTGCGGGTAGGCGGCATTCTCCACGTTGCACCCGGCGTGGATGCGGCCTTGTTCGTCCAGCACGGCGGCGCCGACTGCGAAGCGCGAGTAAGGCGCGTGGGCCCGCTCGCGTGCGGCGCGGGCAG
>JBBSCV010000040.1:0-16443 GCA_038249925.1 Burkholderiales bacterium | reverse complement strand
GCGAGAGGATTTGGTGTCGACTCATGTTACGGGCGCCCGGACCGGCCGCACGCCATCAGGCAGTCATCGCCGGCCCCACCCACAGTGCCGAGCGCAGCCAGGCCAGCAGCCCGCCACCGCTCGGGCGCGGGGCCGCGACACGCAGTTCGCGCGTCATGCACAAGGCGTCGCTGCGGGCGAACGGGTCGATCTCGAAGCCATGGCGCCGCATGAAGGACTGCATGCGCAGGTTGTCGTCCAGCACTTCGCCGTGCAGTTCGCGCACGCCCGCGGCGCTGGCGGCGCCCAGCAGCTGCCGCATCAGCGCATCGGCCAGGCCCTGCCCCTGCCAGGCTTCGGCGACGGCCATCGCCAGCTCGGCAGTTCGGCCGCATGCTGACACCACGAAGCGGGCCTCGCCGACGACGACCGCCGCTTCGCCGCAGCCCACCCAGGCCAGCCAGGCCTGGTGGCGCACGCCGTCCACGCCGCACAGCCGCAGGGCCAGCGCAAGCGATGCGCCCTTGCAGGCGCCGTGAAAACGCAGCCGCCGGTCTTGCGCATTCAGGCCCTGGAAGAAGGCGCTGAGCGCTGCGGCGTCTTCGGCGCCAGCGCGGCGCAGCGACGAACCTGGGGTGGCCGCTGGGTACAGCGGGGCCAAGGCGGTGAGGGAGATGGAGGCGGAGGCTGAGACGGCGGCGGAGGCGGACATGGCGGGCTTCCTTTCGTTCGGAAGGGATGTCGCCCGTCGTCGGGTCGGCCCCTGCCGTGCCGTGAATGTCAGTCGGCCGGGTATGGACGGCGCACCGGCGTTCACTAGTGAACATCGCCCCGCCTCCGCCCCGCTTTCGCCCCCTTCGGAACGCAGCCCGGGTGCCGCCGCTAGACTGCGGGTCTTCCCTTGGATCAAAGCCCATGAGCACCACGACGCCCGCCGCCTACGACCCCAGCGCCAAGCAGAAGGCGCAGGCCAAGACCTCGCGCATCCCGATCAAGATCGTGCCGGCCGAGGTCTTGAAGAAGCCCGACTGGATCCGCGTGCGTGCCGGCAACCCGAGCCAGGCCGCGCGCTTCTATGAGATCAAGCAGATCCTGCGCGAGCACAAGCTGCACACGGTGTGCGAGGAAGCCAGCTGCCCGAACATCGGCGAGTGTTTCGGCAAGGGCACCGCCACCTTCATGATCATGGGCGACAAGTGCACGCGTCGCTGCCCCTTCTGCGACGTGGGCCATGGCCGGCCCGACCCGCTGGATGCCGAGGAACCGCTGAACCTGGCCAAGACCATCGCGGCGCTGAAGCTGCAATACGTGGTCATCACCAGCGTCGACCGTGACGACCTGCGCGACGGTGGCGCCGCGCACTTCGTCGAGTGCATCCGCAAGACCCGCGAGCTGAGCCCGGCCACGCGCATCGAGGTGCTGGTGCCCGATTTCCGTGGCCGCGACGACCGGGCGCTGGCCATCCTGCGCGAAGCCCCGCCCGACGTGATGAACCACAACCTGGAAACCATTCCGCGCCTGTACAAGGAAGCGCGGCCGGGCAGCGACTACCAGTTCAGCCTGAACCTCTTGAAGAAGTTCAAGCAGCAGGTGCCGGGTGTGCCCACCAAGAGCGGCATCATGGTCGGCCTGGGCGAGACCGACGACGAGATCCTGCAGACCATGCGCGACATGCGTGCGCATGACATCGACATGCTCACCATCGGCCAGTACCTCGCGCCCAGCGGCCACCACCTGCCGGTGCGGCGTTACGTGCACCCCGACACCTTTCGCATGTTCGAAAGTGAAGCGCAGGCCATGGGCTTCACGCACGCGGCGGTGGGGGCGATGGTGCGCAGCAGCTACCACGCAGACCAGCAGGCCCACGCGGCTGGGGTACCCGACGCCATTGCCTGATTCGTCAAGCGAGCCGGCGGCCCCGCTCACTCTCCCGACGTCTGCACCAGCACCAGCCTGAACACCACCTGCCCCGGTGTGTTCTGCAGCAGCAGCGCCTGCCCGCCGTGCTGTTCCATCACGCGGCGCACCAGATACAGGCCCAGTCCGTGGCCGCCGCTGCCGCTGCCGCGCACGCCGCGTTCGAAGAGCCGCGGCACGAGGCTGGCTTCGATGCCGAGCCCGAAGTCGACGACATCGATCATCAACGCCAGCGGCTCGTCGGAATCGGCCAGGCGCACCGCCACCGGCTTGTCCGCCGGGCCGTGGCGCAGCGCGTTCACCAGCAGGTTGCGCAGCGCCAGCCGAACCAGGCCCAGGTCGGCCAGCGCCGTGCGCGTGGGGGTCAGGCGTTCGACGGTGACGCGGTGGCGTTGCCCCGCCGGCAGGTCGCCCACGCTCAGCGCCACGAGGGTGTCGATGTCGACGTCTTCGCGCTGCACCGGGCCCGGGCGCGCCAGCTGCGTGGCCACGGCCAGCGTGTTGTCCAGGCTGCCCGTGACCTGGGCCAGCACCGCGTGGGCGCGTGCCAGGCGGCGCGCAACGGGGCCGGCAACGCCGGCGCCATCACTCCCGGCGGCTCCGGCTGCGCCGTCAGCCACCTCGCCCAGCGCGCTGCTGGCGCTTTGCAGCGCCGCCGAGGCGTTGTTCAGCGGCTGGCGCACCTCGTGCGCCAGCACATCGAGCATCTGGCTGCGTTCGGCCAGCAGCACGTCCAGCGCCTGCGCCTGCTGCTCGGCGCGCTGGCGCAGCGCCTGCTCGCGTTGCAGTTCCAGGCGCCGCTGGCGGTATTCGGTCACGTCTTGCAGCGCGCCCACCAGCCGCACTGGCCGGCCGTCTTGCAGTTCGGCTTCGCCCACCACGCGCACCCACAAGGCACGGTTGCGTGCGGTGACGAACGGCAGTTCCAGCTCCCACGGCTGGCCGTCGTTCATCGCAAGGTCCAGCGCGGCCTGCAGCGCAGTGCGCGCCTCGGGCAGGAAGAAGCCGAGCACGCGCGGAACGTCCACGGGCTCGTTCTCGCCGATCTCCATGATGCGAAACAACCCGGCCGTGCCGCGCACGGCGCCTGTTGCCACATCGATGCTCCAGCCACCGATGCGTGCGGCCAGGCCGGTGCGCTGCAGGAAGGCTTCGCTGTCGCGCACGCGCTGTTCGGCCTTCATGCGTTCGCGTGCCCAGGCGTGTTCGCGGCGGCCCAGCTGGTGAAACGCCAGCAGGCCGGCGGCTGCCAGCGCGGCCATCAGCAGCAAGGGCGCGGCGGCACGTTCCCACCAGTTCAGCACCATGCGCCGTTGGGCCATCGTCACGATCAGCGTGACGGGGAAGTGTTCCAGGCGGACGAAGACGCTGACGTGCTCAGATCCCAGCAGCGAGCTCTTGCCCGCGACCGTGCCACGGCGCGGGTAACCGTTCTCGCGCAGGTAGGCCACCACGGCGCCGGTGCGCGGTTGGCCGTAGACGTCTTCATCGCGGGCGCCTTCGGGCAGCGGGTAGCGGTTGATGAGATAGCCGTCATCGCGCAGCAGCGCCACTGCGGCGCTGCGCACCACCGGCGCGTCGCTCCAGAAGCTTTGCACCAGCTCCACCGGCGCTGATGCGACGAGGAAGGCTTGCGCTTCGCCGCTGGCGTTGCGCACGGCATAGCGCAGCGGCAGCACCCAGCGCCGGCTGACCGGCCCGAACAGCGGGCGCGCCAGCTCCATCGGCTGCCCGGGCTGCATGTGGGCCACGATGTCTGCGAAGTTGCGCTGTGTGCTGGCGAGCGGCAGCCGGTCGACGCGGGGGGACTCAAAACTGGCCAGGAACTTGCCGTCCAGCGCCAGCAGATGCATGCCCTGCAATTCGCTGTGACGGTTCTTGAATTGCAGCAACAAGCGGTGGCCGCGCTCGGCATCGTTGAGTGCACCTTCGGCCACCAGCACTTCGGCCAGCTCACCCAGCGCCAGCTGCTGTTGCAGGAAGTAGCGGTCGGTGGCGCGCTCGACCAGCTCAGCCACGGTTCGCAGCTGCTGCAGCTGGTCGTCGCGGTCGCTGCGCCATCCTTGCCAGGTGAACATGCCCACCAGCACCAGCAGCAGCAGGCCGATGAGGGTGGTCGCGCGGTGGGGCGGCAGGGGCGCTTGGGTGTCTGGCATGCAGCGCGGGTTGTACCGCAGCGGCGTGGCATGCTTGCTGCGTCGCGCCCGCAGTAGCGCCTCGTCAGCGCTAAAAATCACCAAGGAACCCCGCCATGGCCACCGCCGCCCCGCTCGCCCCTGAACTGCACGCGCTGCTGTGCCGCATGCCCAAGGCCGAGCTGCACATCCACATCGAGGGCTCGCTCGAACCCGAACTCATCTTCGCGCTGGCGCAGCGCAACGGCGTGGCGCTGCCTTACGCCAGCGTCGAAGCGCTGCGCGCGGCCTATGCGTTCACTGACCTGCAGAGCTTTTTGGACATCTACTATGCCGGCGCCAGCGTGCTGCTGCACGAAGACGACTTCCACGACATGGCGTGGGCCTATTTCCAGCGCGCTGCGGCCGACCACGTGGTGCATGCCGAGCTTTTCTTCGACCCCCAGACCCACACCGACCGCGGCGTGCCGATGGCCAGCGTCATCCACGGCCTGCGCCGGGCCTGCGAACGTGCGCAGGCCGAACTCGGCATCAGCAGCGCGCTGATCCTGTGCTTCCTGCGCCACCTCAGCGAAGAAGCGGCCTTCGCGACGCTGCAAGCCGCTGTGCCCTTTCGCGAGCACTTCATCGGCGTGGGGCTCGACAGCAGCGAGAGCGGCCACCCGCCCGAGAAGTTCGCACGCGTGTTCGCGCGTTGCCGCGAACTCGCCCTGCACATCGTGGCCCATGCCGGTGAAGAAGGCCCGCCGGCCTACATCGAAAGCGCGCTCGACGTGCTGAAGGCCGAGCGCATCGACCATGGCGTGCGCTGCACCGAAAGCCCGGCCCTGATGGCGCGTTTGGCTGCCGAGCGGGTGCCGCTGACGGTGTGCCCGCTGTCCAACCTGAAACTCTGCGTCTACGGCAGCCTGGCCGAACACCCGTTGCCGGCGTTGCTGGAAGCCGGCCTGTGCGCGACCGTGAACAGCGACGACCCGGCTTACTTCGGCGGCTACATCAACCAGAACTTTGTGGAGACTTTCACCGCGCTGCCGCAGCTGAGCAGGCAGCACGCCTATGTGCTGGCCCGCAACAGCTTCGAGGCCAGTTTCGTGCCGGCCGAGCAGAAGCAGCGCTGGGAGGCCGCGCTGGATGCGGCCTTCGCCTGAGCGGGCCTGTCTTCTGCCAGGTGCCGCCGAAGAGCCGCTGAAGCGCCGCTGAAAAGCTGCTGAAGAGTCGCCGACAAGCCGTCCACAGACAGGGCCGGGGCGTTTCAGCTACCGTGCTGCCATGCAACAAGACCGTCCCCCCTCGATCGGTGCCCTGGCCTGGCGCCAGACGCTGCGCGACTTTCGTGCCGGTGAACTGCGTCTGCTGGCCATCGCGGTCACGCTGGCCGTGGCCGCGCTCACCGCGGTGGGCTTCTTCGCCGACCGGCTGAGTGGTGGCCTGCAGCGCGACGCACGCCAGCTGCTGGGGGGCGACGCCGTGGTCGGCAGCGACCGTGCCACGCCGCCGGTGCTGGTGGCTCGGGCGCAGCAGCTCGGCCTGCAGGTGTCGCAGAGCGTGGTGTTCCCGAGCATGGCGCGGGCGCCGGAAGCGCAGGGCGGCGCCACGCGGCTGGTGGCCGTCAAGGCCGTGAGTGCGAGCTACCCGCTGCGTGGCCGTCTGCAGCTGCAAGATGCTCCCGGCGCGCCGGTGCAGACCGTGGCCGCCGCGCCCGCGCCCGGCACGGTGTGGGTGGACGCCAGCCTGCTCGATTCACTGCAGCTGAAGGTGGGCGACCCCCTGCTGTTGGGCGACGCCACGCTGCAGGTGGCGCGCATCATCGTCGTCGAGCCCGACCGCGGCGCTGGCTTCACCAGTTTTTCGCCCCGCGTCATGCTGGCTGAAGCCGACCTCGCTTCCACCGCGCTGGTGCAGCCGGCCAGCCGCCTGAGTTACCGCCTGGCCGTGGCGGCACCGGCCACGCTGGGCAGCGCGCGCGGCGATGCGCTCGTCAGCGAGTACACGGACTGGGTCGACGCGCAGATCAAGACCCAAAGCCTGCGCGGCGTGCGCGTCGAAAGTCTCCAGAGTGGCCGCCCAGAGATGGAGCAGACGCTCGACCGCGCCAAGAAATTCCTCAACCTGGTGGCGCTGCTGGCCGCGCTGCTGGCGGCGGTGGCGGTGGGCATCGCGGCGCGCGACTTCGCATCGCGCCACCTCGACGACTGCGCCATGCTGCGCGTGCTGGGCTTGAGCCAGCGCCGCATTGCCGGCGCCTACACGCTGGAGTTCGCTGCCGTCGGCTTTCTGGCCAGCACGGCCGGTGTGCTCATCGGGCTGCTCGTGCACAACGTCTTCGTCTGGCTGCTGGCCGGCCTGGTGGCGGCCAGCCTGCCGGCGCCCAGTTTCATGCCGGCGCTGTTCGGCCTCGGTGTCGGCATGACCTTGTTGCTGGGCTTCGGGCTGCCGCCGGTGCTGCAGCTGGCGCAGGTGCCGCCGCTGCGCGTCATCCGCCGCGATGTCGGCTCGCTGCGCGCTGCTTCGGCGGGCGTGCTCGCCGCGGGCACCCTGGGTTTCGTGGCCTTGCTGATGGCGGTGTCGTCCGACCTGAAACTGGGCGCCATCGCGGTGGGCGGTTTCGCGGTGGCCATCGCGCTCTTCGCGGTCATGAGCTATGCCGCGGTGTGGCTGCTCAAGCGTTCGGTGCCCGAGAGCCGCGCGCCGCGCTGGTTGGTGCTGGCCACGCGCCAGATCGCCGCGCGGCCGGCATTTGCCGTGCTGCAGGTGTCTGCGCTGGCGGTCGGCCTGCTCGCGTTGATGTTGCTCGTGCTGCTGCGCACCGACCTCATTGCCAGCTGGCGCCAGGCCACGCCGGCCGATGCGCCCAACCGCTTCGTCATCAACATCCAGCCCGACCAGGCCGAGGCCTTTCGCAATACCCTCGCAACTGCGGGCGTGAAAGACTACGACTGGTACCCGATGATTCGCGGCCGCCTGGTGGCCATCAATGGCACCGCCACCAAGTCCGACGACTACGCCGATGAACGCGCCGCGCGGCTGGTGGAGCGCGAATTCAACCTCAGCCACAGCGCGCAGCCGCCGGCCGGCAACGAGGTGGTGGCCGGGCGCTGGGTGGACGACGAAGCCGGCGGCCTGAGCGTGGAAGAAGGCCTGGCGCAGCAACTCGGGCTGAAGCTCGGCGACACGCTGCGCTTCGACATCGCCGGCCAGATGCGCGACGGCCGCGTCACGACGCTGCGCAAGGTCGACTGGGGTTCGATGCACGTCAATTTCTTCGTGCTCTTTCCGCAAGCCTCGATGGACGACGTGCCGCTGACCTACATCAGCGCCTTTCGTACCCCGGCCTTGCCCGCCGCCACCGCACCGGGCGTCGGGGTGGCCCCGGCCGCATCCGCCACACCTGCCACACCTGCCGCCCCCAGCTTCGACAGCCGCCTGAGCCGCGACTTTCCCAACATCACGAACGTCGACGTCTCGGCCAGCATCGCGCAGGTGCAGCGCGTGCTGGACCAGGTGGTGCGCGCGGTCGAATTCCTGTTCGGCTTCACGCTGGTGGCGGGTCTTGTGGTGTTGTTTGCCGCCGTCTCGGCCACGCGCGAGGCGCGTTCGCGCGAATTCGCCATCATGCGGGCCCTGGGCGCCAGCAGCCGCCTGCTGGCCCAGGTACAGCGCACCGAACTGCTGGGCGTGGGCGCGCTGGCCGGGCTGCTGGCCTCGCTGGTGGCGATGCTGCTCGGCTGGGCGCTGGCGCGCTTCGCCTTCCAGTTCGCCTGGACACCGTCACCCTGGGTGCCGCTCTTCGGCACCGTGGCCGGCGCTTTGCTGGCGCTGGCGGCGGGCTGGTGGGGCTTGCGTGAAGTGCTGCGCCGCCCGGTGCTGGAGACGCTGCGGCGGGCGGGCGCGATGTAGCCAACGGGGCGGCTGCGGGTGCAGCCCCCTTTTCTACCGCGACTCCTTCAGCGAGTTAGAAGGTTTCCCAGTCACTGTCGCTGGTGGCCGTGCTGGCGTGGTTGCTGGCAGTCTTGCCAGACGACGCCACTGCAGCGGCCGCGGGCGCCGTCGCCGTCAGCTTCCTGGCCGCCAACGGTGCCAACTTCGCCACCATCCCGGGTGCCGCCCTGGCGCTGGGTTTCGGTGCCGATGTGGCAACAGTCTTGGCGCTGGCCTTGGCTTGTGCAACCACGGTCCTGGCCACCACCACGGCCGATGGGGCCGTGAAGGAGGCAGTCGCGGTGCCGAGCTGGAAGCCGCTGACCACGGCCAGCAGCTTCGACGCCTGCTCGTGCAGGCTCTCAGCCGCGGCCGCGCCTTCTTCGACCAGCGCCGCGTTCTGCTGCGTCATGCGGTCGAGGTCGGCCACGGCGGTGTTGATGAGGCCCAGGCCGCCGCTCTGTTCGCCGCTGGCGGCACTGATCTCGCCGATGATGTCCGTCACGCGCTGCACGCTGGCCACGATCTCGTCCATCGTGCTGCCGGCGTCGGCCACGAGCCGCGTGCCGGACTCCACCTTGTCGACACTGGCGCCGATCAGCGCCTTGATCTCGCGCGCCGCTTCGGCACTGCGCTGCGCCAGACTGCGCACTTCGCTGGCCACCACGGCAAAACCGCGGCCCTGTTCGCCGGCACGCGCGGCTTCCACCGCCGCATTCAAGGCCAGGATGTTGGTCTGGAAGGCAATGCCGTCGATGGTGCCGATGATGTCGGCGATCTTCTTGCTGCTGTTGTTGATGTCTTGCATCGTCGTGACGACTTGCGCCACGACACTGCCGCCGCGCTGCGCCACCGTGCTGGCTGAATCGGCCAGCTGGTTGGCGGTGCGGGCCGCGTCGGCGGTCTGGCGCACGGTGACGGTCAGTTCTTCCATCGAACTGGCGCTCTGCTGCACGCGGCTGGCAGCCTGCTCGGTGCGCTGGCTCAGGTCGGTGTTGCCGCTGGCGATTTCACGCGCTGCGGTGCTGATGTGGTCGGTGGCGGTGCGCACCGTCAGCATCGAGCCGCGCAGCTTGTCCACCATGTCGCCCAGGCTGCGCACGAGGTCGCCGACCTCGTCGTCGGACGGGCTCTGGGCATGCGTGTCCAGTTTGCCGGCAGCCACTTCCTGGCTCAGCCGCACGGCGCCGGCAATGTCGGCCACGACGCGGCTTTGCAGGCGCCAGGCGGCAAAGAGGGCACCGCCCGTGGCCAGCAGCATCAGCGCGCCCAGCATCCCGGTCAGGCGCAGGCTGGCGGCCGCAGCGGCTTGCGCGCGCTCGGCCTGCAGCACCTCTTTGCGCGCCACCACGCCCTGCATGGCTTTGGCAAGTTGGCTGAAAGTGTCTTCGGCAGCGCGCATGGCACCGATGCCGATGTTGGGGTCGGTGCCGCTGAGGTCGATGGCCTTGTCGGTTTGCTTGAGGTACTGCGCCAGCAAGGGCATGGCGGTGGCCACCGCGGCGGTGATGACGCTGTCGTTGCCGCTGTCGTTGCGGCTGTCGTTGCGGCTGTAGGAGGGCATGGCCTCGACGACTCGCTTGACGCCGTCCGCCTTCTGCGCCAGCTCGGCGCGCTTGGCCTTGACTTGCGCATCGTCCATCGACGCAATCAGCGCCAGCGTGCGAAAGACCTCGGCGCGCATCTCGCCCAGCTGTTCCGTGGCTTGGCCGCTGGCCTTCAGGCCGTCGAGCACGGCCGCGTTGGCGGCCCGCGCGGCCACGCCCTGGCGCCAGTCCAGCGTGGCGTAGGTGGCGCCTGCAGTCATGGCCACCAGCGCCGTCACCAGCGGGGGCAGCAGCAGTTTGCTTCTGAGTTTCACGGCGCGCTGATCTGCTGTGCGTTCAGGGGTAGACGCCGCCGCAGACCGCGGTATCACCGAGCTTTTCGCAATACATCACCTTGGGCTCGACCTTCTTGCTCACCGGGTTGGTGAACTTGTATTCCTGCCAAGCGCCGGTGGGTTTGGCCTTGACCATGGCCACACGTTCCTTGACGAAGTACTTGCCGTCGATGTCGGTCAGGTCGATGAGTTCGCGGCCGATCTGCTTGGCGTTGGCGCCGTGGGCCAGGCACTTGCCGTCCAGGCCGTAGACCACGAGATAGAGGTCGCGGTCGATGAAGGGGCCGGCCTTGTCGCTGACGGCGGCATAACCCTTCTCGATGCCATTGGCCTTGATGAAGGCCATGCCTTTTTTGACCATGGCCACCGCTTCTTCCTTGGTGGCGTCGACGGCGCCCAGGGCGGGCAGGGCGGCCAGGGCGAGCAGCGCGGGAACGAGCAGTTGGCGCATCGGATGTCTCCAGAGAACGTTGGGGTGAGCGGGTAAGCCGGTAAGCCGGTAAGCGGCTGAGCGGGTGTGGGTGTGGGTTAGTCGGGTCGGGCAGGGTGCCGCGGCTCAGCTGTTGATCAGACCCATGTCGGCGCTGCTCATCAGGCCTTCGATGTCCATCAAGATCAGCATGCGGGCCACTTCTTTCTCGCCCTGGCCGCTCTTCACCGTGCCGATGCCGGTGATGTAGGAAGCGTCGACGCTGGAGCTGAGCTCCGGTGCCGGCTTGATCTCTTCCTTGCGCAGTTCCAGCACGTCCGACACCGAGTCCACGACCGCGCCCACGACCCGGCCGCGCACGTTCAGCACCACCACCACGGTGAAGGTGTTGTATTCGGCGCTGTCACAGCCCAGCTTCAGACGCAGGTCGATGATGGGCACGATGACGCCGCGCAGGTTCACCACACCCTTGATGAAGCTGGGCGCGTTGGCAATGCGGGTGGGTTGTTCGTAGGAGCGGATCTCCTGCACACGCAGGATGTCGATGCCGTATTCCTCGGCACCGAGGCGGAAGGTGAGGAATTCACCGCCCTGCGACGTGCGGCTGGCGGCCCCGCTGCCTTTGCTCGCGGCGGCTTCGGCGCGTGCGGCCTCGTGGCGGGCGATCTGGCTGGCTTCGGCAATCATTTCCATGGCGTTTCCTTGGCGACGTTCTGACATGTGAGTGATATCGGCCCGACTGCTACCCGACTGAAGGGGGCAGCAAGGGTTCTCAGCAGCTGCTTCAGCGGGCGACTGACGCGGTGAGACGGAAGGTGCCCACCAGCTGGCGCAGGCGCATGGCCTGGTCGTTCAGGCTCTCCGCCGCAGCGGTGCCTTCTTCCACCAGCGCGGCGTTCTGCTGCGTCATCTGGTCAAGCCCGGCGACGGCCTCGTTGACCTGGCGCAGCCCGGTGCTCTGCTCACTGGTGGCGGCGCTGATCTCGCCGATGACGTCGGTGACGCGCTGCACGCCGCCGACGATGTCGCCCATGGCCAGGCCGGCGTCCTGCACCAGGCGCGTGCCGGCGTCGACCTTCTCGACGCTGCTCTGAATGAGGGTCTTGATCTCGCGCGCGGCCTGCGCCGAGCGCTGCGCCAGGCTGCGCACTTCACTGGCGACCACTGCAAAGCCGCGGCCCTGTTCACCGGCACGTGCGGCCTCCACGGCGGCATTCAGCGCCAGGATGTTGGTCTGGAAGGCGATGCCGTCGATGGTGCCGATGATGTCGGCAATCTTCTTGCTGCTGGCGTTGATGTCTTCCATGGTCGTGACCACGCGCGACACCACCTGGCCGCCGCGCTCGGCAGCGGCGCTGGCGGCCGTTGCCAGCTGGTTGGCGGTGCGTGCGCTCTCGGCGGTCATGCCCACGGTACCGGTCAGTTCTTCCAGGCTGCTGGCCGCCTGCTGCAGATTGCTGGCGGTCTGCTCGGTACGGCCGCTCAGGTCCTGGTTGCCGGTGGCGATCTGGCTGCTGGCGGTGCTGATGGATTCGCTGCCGCTCTGCACTTCACCCACCAGCCGGCGCAGCGCATCCTGCATCTTCACCAGCGAGCGCTGCATCGCAGCCATCTCGTCGCGGCCCGAGACCTGCACCTCGCCGGCGAGATCGCCCTCGGCGATGCGCCCGGTGGCGGCCACGGTGGCGCGCAGCGGCTGCGTCACCGAACGCGTGATCGCCCAGCCGAAGCCTGCGGCCGCTGCAACCGCTGCCGCCAGCGCCGCCAGCAACAGCAGCTTGGCGCGGCTCACGTCGGCCACCATCTGTGCGCTGCCGTCCTTCACCAACTGCTGCTCGAACTTCGCCAGGGTCTCGATGGCGGCGACATACGTGGCCGAGGCCGGCAGCATGCGCTCGATCAGCAGCTGCTGCGCTGCGACGCCGTCACCTGCCTTCAGCTTCGCCAGCACCTCGGCGCGGGTCGCTACGTAGGTCTCGCGCTGGCTGGCGATGATGGCCAGCAGTTCCCGGTCGCGCGCGGACTCCACGCCTTTGCCCAACTCTTCCTGCAGGGCAGAGATGCGGCTGCTGGTGGCCTTCATCGCGCCGCCGAAGAAGCCGTCGAGGTCGGCCGCAGCGCCGGCTTTCGCAATGGCCAGCGCTCGCGCCACGTTCAGCTGCACCAGACCGCGCCAGTCGTCGGCCACTGCGGCGCGGCGCTGAAGTTCGATGAGGCGGGCGTTGTCGGTGCTGAGCTGCTGCAGGCGCGACATCATCAACGCGACGACGGCCACCATCAGCAGCACGATGGCACCGAAGCCCAGCGCCAGGCGCGGACCGATCTTGATGTGGTTGAGTTGGAACATGCGGGTCGCTTTCGGGTAGGTTCGCCCGGCCTTTCGTGGCCGGGCCGAATGGCTGCGCAAATGAACGGAATTGGGCGGAAATCGGTAGAAGTCGGTAGAAATCGGCGGAAGCGAGCGTGAAATCAGCCGAGCTCAGCGGGCGGCTGCCGCGGTGACATGGAAGGTCGCCACCAGCTGCACCAGGCGCGCGGCCTGTTCCTTCAACGAGCCGGCGGCGGCGGCACTTTCTTCCACCAAGGCCGCGTTCTGCTGCGTGCTGTGGTCGAGGTCGGACACGGCCACGTTGACGAGGCCGATGCCCGAGCTCTGCTCGCCCGTGGCGGCGCTGATCTCGCCAATGATGTCGGCCACGCGCTGAACGCTGGCGACGATCTCCGACATCGTCTGCCCGGCGTCGGCCACCAGGCGGGTGCCGGCCTCGACACGGTCCACGCTGGCGCCGATCAGGCTCTTGATCTCGCGCGCGGCTTCGGCGCTGCGTTGCGCCAGGCTGCGCACTTCACTGGCCACCACCGCGAAGCCGCGGCCCTGCTCGCCTGCGCGTGCGGCTTCCACCGCAGCGTTCAGCGCCAGGATGTTGGTCTGGAAGGCGATGCCGTCGATGACGCCGATGATGTCGGCGATCTTCTTGCTGCTGCCGTTGATGTCACCCATGGTCGTGACCACCTGCGACACCACCGCGCCGCCGCGCAGCGCCACCTGCGCGGCCGAGGCGGCCAGGCCCTTGGCCTGCACGGCGGAATCAGCGCTGTGGCGCACGGTGGCGGTCAGTTGCTCCATCGAGCTCGCTGTCTGCTGCAGCGAACTGGCCGCACTTTCGGTGCGCTGGCTGAGGTCGAGGTTGCCGCTGGCAATTTCGGTGCTGGCCGTGGTGATCGACTCGGCGCTGGCACGCACTGCGCTGATCGTTGTCTCGACATGGCGCAGCGCCTGCTGCAGCTGGCGGGCGGCATGCGAACTCACCGGCACGTGCGCCGGGCTGAAGTCGATCGAGCCGTCACCGGCGACAAGCCGCCCGACGATGCCGGTCAGCTCTTCAGAGGCCGCGAAGTCGGCACGGGCGCGAATTGCCAGCATCACCAGCAGCACCGCTTCGACCACCACATAGGCGGCGTGCTCGAAGACGATGAGCAGGCTGGGCTCGGTAAAACAGATCGGCCCCCAGCCCCATTGCTGGAAGTAGTTGAAGCTGAGATGGTGAACCGCGATCGTCGCTGCAGCAGACACCACCGGCAACCAGTGGCGGTAGACCACCGTGCAGGCCAGGAAGGCAAAAACCGCGAAGTGCGCTTCGGCATGCCCGCGGGCGGCGTGGATGACCAGGCCCACCATGGCCATGCCGAGCGCCGGTATCGCGACATGGCTGAGCCTGCCGCTCCGGCTGGACAGCGCGGTGAAGAAGGCCAGCGCAAAGAGCGCGCCGCCCAGCACCAGGGGCAGGGTGACGCCGCTGTTCGCCGCGCCGTAGGCCACGGCGGCGGCCAGCAGCGCGCCGATGGCAGCGAGCATGCTCTTGTCGTTGGAGTGAAGGAGGCTCATGTCGGCATTCGGGGTCGGGTTGGGGATTGCGGTTCGGTTCATGGAGTCGTCAACTGAAAATGTTCAATGGCGCGAGCGGCGCACCAGCGAGCCGATGTCCAGGATCAGCGCGACACGGCCGTCTCCCATGATCGTGGCGCCCGAGACGTCGTCCACCTTGCGGTAGTTGCTCTCGAGGTTCTTCACCACCACCTGCTGCTGGCCGAGCAGTTCGTCCACCAGCAGCGCGACACGGCCGCCTTCGGCCTCGACCACGACCATGATGTTGGTGCTCTTCTCGAAGTCGAAACGCGGCACCTGGAAGATGCGCTCGAGGTCGACCACCGGCATGTATTCGTCGCGCACTTCCACGACGCGGCCGCTGCCGCCGATGGTCCTCACCATGCCCGGCTCGACCTGGAAGCTCTCGACCACGCTGGACAGCGGCAGGATGTAGCACTCTTCGCCGACGCCCACGCTCATGCCGTCCATGATGGCCAGCGTCAGCGGCAGGCGCACACGCACCGTCATGCCGTAGCCTTCGGCGCTGTCGATCTCGACCGTGCCGCCGAGCGCGGTGATGTTCTTCTTCACCACGTCCATGCCGACACCGCGGCCCGAGACATCGGTTACCACGTCTGCGGTGCTGAAGCCGGGCGCGAAGATCAGGCTGTAGACCTCGCCGTCGGTCATGCTGTCGGGTGCGTCCAGGCCGCGTTCGCGGGCTTTCTGCAGCAGCTTGCCTCGGTTCAGGCCCTTGCCGTCGTCACGCACTTCGATGACGATGCTGCCGCCCTGATGGGTGGCAATCAAGGTGATGGTGCCGTGCTCGGGCTTGCCCTTGGCGATGCGTTCGGCCGGCAGTTCGATGCCGTGGTCGCAGCTGTTGCGCACCAGGTGCGTCAGCGGGTCGGTGATCTTCTCCACCAGTCCCTTGTCGAGCTCGGTCGATTCGCCCACCTGCACCATCTCCACCTTCTTGCCGAGCTTGGCCGCCAGGTCGCGCAGCATGCGCGGGAAGCGGCTGAAGACGAGCGACATCGGAATCATCCGTATCGACATCACCGCTTCTTGCAGATCGCGCGTGTTGCGTTCCAGGTCGGCCAGGCCGGCGGCCAGCTGCTGGTAGAGCGCGGCGTCCACGCCCTTGCCGTTCTGCGCCAGCATGGCCTGGGTGATTACGAGTTCGCCCACCAGGTTGATGAGCTGGTCGACCTTGTCGACGCCGACGCGCAGCGTGCTGCTCTCGGCTGCTGCGGCCGCCGTCTTCTCGGCCCTGGGCGCTGCGGCCGCGGCTGAAGCCAGGGCCGCGGGCGGGCCGGCAAGGCCGGCGGCGGCATTCGCAGCGGTAGGGCCACCAGCGACAGCCGGTTCGCCCGCAACGAAGGTGCCCGGTGCGCCGGGGGCGTCGTCGAAGAAGCCGTAGCCCAGCTCTGCGCTGGGTTTCGTCGCGGCAGGTGCGCCGGGCGCTCCTTCGTGGAAGCCGTAGCCGTCGGTCAGCGCCGTCAAGCGAATGTGTTCACGCGCGACGTGGAAGCCGAAGAGGTCGATGAGGTCGTCGTCGCTGGACAGCGTGGCCACCTTGAAGCGGCGCATGCCGTCGGCGTCGCGCCCGGCGTCCAGCGGCTCGATGGTGCCCAGGTCGGTGATTTCCTTGAACAGTTCGGCCAGGCTGTTTGCCGTGCTCGGATCGGGCAGCGGGCCCACGGTCAGCTCCAGCAGACGGATGCCGGGGCGCGCTGGCGCCGCCACGGGCTTTGCAGCAGGGGCAGCAGACACGACAGGCGCGGCGGCTTTCACCGGCGCGACCGTCACAACCTGCGCCGCAGGCTCGCCGTCCAGCTGGCGTCGGATGGTGACCAGAAGGTCGCTGGTGTCGATGGGGCCGGCGCCATTGCCCTGGTGGCGTGCCAGCTGCGCCTTCAGCGCGTCGCCGGAAGCCAGCAGCACATCCACCATCGCAGCGGTGGGCGAAAGCTCATGGCGGCGCAGCTTGTCCAGCAGCGTTTCCATCTGGTGCGTCAGCTCGGCCACGTCGGAGAAGCCGAACGTGGCCGCGCCACCCTTGACGGAATGCGCGCAACGGAAGATCGCGTTCAGCTCCTCGTCGTCGGGCTGCCCGATGTCCAGCGCGAGCAGCTTCTGTTCCATTAATTCGAGGTTCTCGCCCGCTTCTTCGAAAAATATCTGGAAGAACTGGCTGAGGTCGATGCCGGCGTTGGCGCTGGCGTCGTTGGTCGTTTCGCCCATCGCGAAGGTCTCCTGCGTGTGTCTGCGTGCCAGGCTGGCACGCGGGGGGTGTTTCAGCGAATCACCT
>JBBSCV010000039.1:0-16585 GCA_038249925.1 Burkholderiales bacterium | reverse complement strand
GCCGCAGGCTTCGACGGCTGCTGGAGCAAGCCCGTCGATCTTCAAGCCATCCTCGCGGAGCTGACACGCCGCAGCGGCCGCGCGCCATCCGCATGAATTTTCGCAAAGAGTCCGCCTTTCGCCACGGCCAGCCGGCGCGCACCGCCGTGTTGCTGGTGAACCTGGGCACGCCAGACGAGCCCACGGCCCCGGCGCTGCGCCGCTACCTGGCTGAATTTCTGAGCGACCCGCGTGTGGTCGAGATTCCGCGCCTGGTGTGGTGGGCCATCCTGCACGGCATCATCTTGCGCACGCGGCCTGCGGCTTCGGCGGCCAAGTACGCCAGCGTCTGGATGCCCGAGGGCTCGCCGTTGGCGGTGTGGACCCGGCGCCAGGCCGAGGCGCTGGACAGCACGCTGAAGGCTGCCGGCCACGACCTCATCGTTCGCCACGCCATGCGCTACGGCAACCCGTCTGTGGCTTCCGTGCTGGATGCCTTGCGCGCCGAGGGCGCAACGCGGGTGCTGGTGCTGCCGCTGTACCCGCAGTACGCGGCCGCCACCACGGCCAGCGTGGGTGATGCCGTCATGCGCTGGGCGCTGGCTGCACGCCGCACGCCAGAACTGCGCTTCATCGGCGAGTACCACGATGAGCCCGGCTACATCGCGGCGCTGGCGCAACGCCTGCAGCAGCACTGGGCCGAACACGGCCGCGCCGAGAAGGTGGTGCTCAGTTTTCACGGCGTGCCCGAGCGCTCTTTGCACATGGGCGACCCTTACCACTGCCAGTGCCATGTCACGGCACGCCTGCTGGCCCAGCACCTGGGCTTGAGCAAGGACGAGATGGTGGTCACGTTCCAGAGCCGCTTCGGCAAGGCCAAGTGGCTGGAGCCCTACACCGAGCCGACGCTGGTGGCCATGGCCGAACAAGGCGTCAAGCGTGTCGACGTGATGTGCCCGGGCTTCGTCGCCGACTGCCTGGAAACTTTGGAAGAGATCAACCAGGAAGCGCGTGAAGCCTTCCTGCATGCCGGCGGCGAGCAGTTCCACTACGTGCCCTGCGTCAACGATTCACCGGTCTTCGTACAGGCCCTGGCCGATCTGGCGCTGCGCCATCTGCAGGGCTGGCCCACCGTGCTGAAGCCCGAAGACGCAGCGGCGCTGGCGGCCCAGCGCGAACGCGCACTGGCCATGGGCGCCAAGGACTGAGTGCCTGCGCGGGCATGCGACCATTGGCATGAGCACCGAGGTTCGCGTGCGCCTGGACAAGTGGCTTTGGGCTGCGCGCTTCTACAAGACACGCAGTCTGGCTTCTGAAGACATCGGCCGCGGCCGCGTGAGCGTCAACGGTCAGGTGGCGAAGGCCTCGCGCGAGTTGAAGCCCGGCGACCTGCTGCAGTGGCGGCAAGACTCGGTGCAGCGCACCGTGTTGGTGAAGGGGATCAGCCACCTGCGCGGGCCGGCGCCGCAGGCCCAGCAGTTGTACGAAGAAACCCCAGAGAGCATCACCGCCCGCGCCGCCGCGGCCGAGGCCCGCCGGCAGGGTGCCGAGCCTGCCACCAGCATCGAACACGGTCGGCCGACCAAGCGCAACCGCCGCGAACTGGTGGACTGGCAGCGCTGGAGCGCCAGCCTCGACGACGCCGACGGCCGCTGAAACCACGCCCCTGGCAGCCGTCTTGACGGGCCGTCCCTTGAATTGCATGGGGACGACCCCACTGTCATCGCAGGCTTCCATTGCACACCCATGAACGAGACACCCAACATCCCTCCGAACCCCGACGCTGCAGCCGCTGCGCACGAGGGCGCAGTTCTGACGCCGACGCTTGAAGAACAGCTGGCTGCCCTGCAAACCCGGCTGACCGAGGCCAACGACAATTTCCTGCGCGCCAAGGCAGAAGCAGAGAACACCCGCCGCCGGGCTGAAGAAGATGTGAGCAAGGCCCGCAAGTTCGCGGTGGAGGCATTCGCCGAAAGCATGCTGCCTGTGAAGGACAGCCTGGAAGCGGCCATCGCCATTCCGAACGCTGACAGGGAACAACTCGTTGAAGGCACGCATGCCACGCTGCGCCAGCTGTCAGCGGCGCTCGAACGCAACAAGGTGGTGGCCATCAACCCGCCGCCGGGGACCAAGTTCGACCCCCACCAGCACCAGGCCATCAGCGTGGTGCCGGCCGAACAAGACGCCAACTCGGTGGTAATGGTGCTGCAGCGCGGCTACCTGATCGCTGATCGCGTGCTGCGCCCGGCCCTGGTGACCGTGGCCGCGCCGAAGTAAGCAGTTTGCACAAGCCGGCCCCCTTGAAAGCCGGCGAGTTATCCACAACTCCAGAACAACCAAATTCCACTCTCTACGGAGCAAGACCATGGGCAAGATCATCGGCATCGACCTCGGCACCACGAACTCGTGCGTGGCCATCATGGAAGGCAACACCACGAAGGTGATCGAGAACAGCGAAGGTGCCCGCACCACGCCGTCGATCATTGCGTACCAGGAAGACGGCGAGATCCTCGTCGGTGCTTCCGCCAAGCGTCAGAGCGTGACGAACCCGCGCAACACGCTGTATGCCGTGAAGCGCCTGATCGGCCGCAAGTTCACCGAAAAGGAAGTGCAGAAGGACATCGGCCTGATGCCCTTCACCATCGCTGCGGCCGACAACGGCGACGCCTGGGTGGAAGTGCGCGGCAAGAAGCTGGCGCCACCGCAGGTCAGCGCCGAGATCCTGCGCAAGATGAAGAAGACCGCCGAGGACTATCTCGGTGAAGAGGTGACGGAAGCCGTCATCACCGTGCCCGCCTACTTCAACGACGCGCAGCGCCAGGCCACCAAGGACGCCGGTCGCATTGCGGGCCTGGAAGTCAAGCGCATCATCAACGAGCCGACTGCGGCAGCCCTCGCGTTCGGTCTGGACAAACACGGCAAGGGCGACCGCAAGATCGCGGTGTTCGACCTCGGCGGCGGCACCTTCGACATCAGCATCATCGAGATCGCCGATGTCGACGGCGAGAAGCAGTTCGAGGTGCTCAGCACCAATGGCGACACCTTCCTCGGCGGTGAAGACTTCGACCAGCGCATCATCGACTTCATCGTCACCGAGTTCAAGAAGGAACAAGGCGTTGACCTGACCAAGGACGTGCTGGCGCTGCAGCGTCTGAAGGAAGCCGCGGAGAAGGCAAAGATCGAGCTGTCGAATTCGACGCAGACCGACATCAACCTGCCCTACATCACGGCAGATGCCTCGGGCCCCAAGCACCTGAACATCAAGCTGACGCGCGCCAAACTGGAAAGCCTGGTCGACGAGTTGATCGCACGCACCATGGAGCCGTGCAAGATCGCCGTCAAGGACGCCGGCGTGAAGCTCTCCGACATCGACGACATCATCCTGGTGGGTGGCATGACGCGCATGCCCAAGGTCCAGGAACGGGTGAAGGAATTCTTCGGCAAGGAGCCGCGCAAGGACGTCAACCCGGACGAAGCCGTGGCCGTGGGCGCAGCCATCCAGGGCCAGGTGCTGGGCGGCGAGCGCAAGGACGTGCTGCTGCTGGACGTGACGCCGCTGAGCCTGGGCATCGAGACGCTGGGCGGCGTGATGACGAAGATGATCAAGAAGAACACGACTATCCCGACCAAGTTCAGCCAGACCTTCAGCACGGCCGACGACAGCCAACCCGCCGTGACCATCAAGGTCTTCCAGGGCGAGCGTGAGCTGGCAGTGGGCAACAAGTCGCTCGGCGAATTCAACCTCGAAGGCATTCCCCCGGCGCCGCGCGGTCTGCCGCAGATCGAGGTCACTTTCGACATCGACGCCAACGGCATCCTGCACGTCGGCGCCAAGGACAAGGCCACCGGCAAGGAAAACAAGATCACCATCAAGGCGAACTCTGGCCTGAGCGAGGCAGAGATCGAAAAGATGGTGAAGGACGCCGAGGCCAACGCGGCTGACGACGCCGTGAAGCTGGAATTGGTGCAGGCGCGCAATGCAGCCGACGGCATGTTGCACAGCGTGAAGAAGAGCGTGGCCGAACACGGCGACAAGCTCGAAGCCGGTGAGAAAGAACAGCTCGAGGCCGCGATGAAGGATGTGGAAGAGGCGCTGAAGGGCGACGACAAGGCCACCATCGAGGCCAAGACCGAGGCCCTGATGACGGCCAGCCAGAAGTTGGGCGAGAAGGTCTATGCCGACTCGCAGGCTGCGGCCGGCGCCAGCGGTCCGGCCGGCGCAGCAGGCTCTGAGAACGCAGGCGAAGCCCCGCAAGGCCAAAACAGGGCCAGCAAGGCCACCGATGACGACGTCGTCGATGCCGACTTCAAGGAAGTCAAGAAGTGATCAGCCGTCAGGCCTGCGGGCCTGACGAGCATGCGCGCCGCGTTCGAGTGCCGGGTCTTGGCCCGGTCCTCCACGCGGCGGTTTCACTTCCAATGAGCTGAGAATTTCCATGGCAAAGCGCGATTTCTACGACATCCTGGGCGTGCCCAAGAACGCCAGCGACGAAGACATCAAGAAGGCCTACCGCCGCCTGGCGGCCAAGCACCACCCCGACCGCCACCAGGGCGACGAGGCCAAGGCGGCCGAAGAGAAATTCAAGGAGGCCAAGGAGGCCTACGAGATGCTCTCCGAGCCGCAGAAGCGGGCCGCGTACGACCAGCACGGGCACGCCGGCGTCGACCCCAACATGGCTGGCCGCGGCGGCCCTGGCGCCGAAGGCTTCGGCGGCTTCGCCGAGGCCTTCGGCGACATCTTCGGCGACATCTTTGGCGGCCAGGGCGGGGCCCGGCGCGGCGCTGGCGGGCAGCAGGTCTACCGTGGCAGCGACCTGAGCTACGCGATGGAAATCACGCTCGAGGAAGCCGCCTTCGGCAAGGAAACGCAGATTCGCGTGCCGAGCTGGGACACCTGCGACACCTGCAAAGGCAGCGGCGCCAAACCCGGCACCAGCGCCAAGACCTGCACCACCTGCAACGGTGCGGGCAATGTGCACATGCGTCAGGGTTTCTTCAGCATCCAGCAGCCCTGCCCGCAATGCCACGGCAGCGGCAAGATCATTCCCGAGCCCTGCACCGCCTGCAGCGGCGCCGGCAAGATCAAGAAGCAGAAGACGCTGGAAGTGAAGATTCCGGCCGGCATCAACGAAGGCATGCGCATCCGCAGCGCTGGCAATGGCGAGCCGGGCACCAACGGCGGCCCGGCTGGCGACCTGTACATCGAGATTCGCGTCAAGCAGCACGAGATCTTCGAGCGCGACGGCGATGACCTGCATTGCACCGTGCCCGTGGGCCTGACCACGGCAGCTTTGGGCGGCACCATGGAAGTGCCGGGCCTGGCCAGCAAGGCCGAGATCGAGCTGCCCGAAGGCACCCAGCACGGCAAGACCTTCCGTCTGCGCGGCAAGGGCGTCAAGGGCCTGCGCAGCAGCTACCCTGGCGACCTCTACTGTCATGTCAGTGTCGAGACGCCGGTGAAGCTGACCGAGCACCAGCGAAAGCTGCTGAAGGAGCTGGACGACAGCTTCAAGAAAAGCGGCGACCGCCACTCTCCGAATTCGAAGAGCTGGACCGACAAGGTCAAGGACCTCTTCAAGTAAGCCGCGCGCCGCCGGCCGGGCTTCAGTTCTCAGCCCACAGCGCCGATAGCGCAGGGATGCAGCTTTCTGCCCCCTGCCACGGTACCGACGGACGCACGCGCAAGCAGTGCCGCTGCGCAACCGGGCCGCGCGCGCTCTGACGCACCATGGTCGACCGCGACATCCACCTGGCGCGGGCATTGCTGGTCGAAGGCAACCCGCTGCTGCGCAGCGTGGTTTGTTCGCAGCTGAAGGACACCGGCGTCGGGCACGTCACAGCGGTGAACCGCGTGAAAGACGCGCGGCTGCTGCTGGAGCGCGAGAAGTTCGACATCGTGCTGTGCAACCGCGAGTTCGAGGACAGCGATTGCTCGGGCCAGGACCTGCTCGACGAGCTGCGGCGAGAAAGGCTGCTGCCGCACAGCACGGTCTTCCTGATGGTCACCTCGCAGGCCAGCTACCACCACGTGATGGAGGCCGCCGAATCGGCACTGGACGGCTTCCTGGTGCGCCCCTACACCTCTGCCGCGCTGGCCACCAAGCTGCTGGAGGCGCGCAACCGAAAGCGTGAACTCGGCCCGGTGCTGCGCGCGCTCGACGCCGGCGAGTCGCAGGTGGCGCTGGTGCATGCCGTCAAGCGTTTCCAGGAAAGGGCGCCCTACTGGGACTACTGCGGCCGTCTGGCCGCCGAGTTGATGCTGACGCTGCGGCGCCCCGACGACGCACTGCGCCTGTTCCAGCACCTGGTGAAGGCCAAACCGACCGCCACCTGGGCGCACCTGGGCGTGGCCCGCGCGCAGTCAGCGCAGGGCGACAGCCCTGGCGCACGGCGCACGGTGACCGCAGCGTTGGCGCAGGACCCCGGCTCGGCCGATGCCCACGACCTGCTGGGCCGGCTGCTGGTCGAACAGTGCGACTTCGAAGGTGCGCTGGCGCACTACCGCAGCGCGGCCGAACTGACGCCGGGCTGCCTGCTGCGCAACCAGCACGCCGGAGCACTGGCTTTCTACCAGGGGCACGCCGACGAGGCGCTGATATTGCTGGAGCGCACGCTCGGCATGGGCGTGCAGTCCAAGCTGTTCGACCCGCTGAGCCTGTTGCTGATCGCGATGCTGCACTTCGACCGCAGCGACGCCAGCAAAGTCAGCGCGATGCGTGAGCAGCTGCGCCGCTACCGCACGCGCCACCCTGATTCGGGGCGGATGCAGCGTTTCCAGCAGGCCGCCGAGGTGATGTCGGCGCTGCTGAGCCCGCAGCCCGAGAACGCGCTGCCAGCGCTGCGCGCCTACTCGTCGCAAGCCGGTGACGACGACTTCGACCTGGCGGCTGCGAACACCGCGCTGGCGCTGTGGGACCGCATGCCGGGCCATGTGCGCCCGGCCGCCGACCACGAGGCGCTGGTGGAACGCGTGGCGCTGCGCTTCTGCGTCAGCAAGGCGGTGGGCGAGGTGTTGTGTGCCGCAGCGCGCCGCGCCGACGGCCCGACGGCCATCGTCCGGCGCTGTCAGGCCCGTCTGCTGGCCGCCACCGAACAGGCGATGGAAAGCGCATTGAAAGGCGCGCCCGGCACGGCCGTGGCGATGTTGCTGGAGCTGGGCGAACAGACCCTGAATGCCAAGCTGCTGGAGACGGCCGCGTTGCTGGCGAAGAAACATGCCGCCGTCTTGCCCGACGCCGCTGCGCTGGCAGAGCGCGCCGCCGCACTGGTGCGGCGCAGTGGTCACAGCGGCGACCACATCGCCGGGTTGCAGCGCTCCGGGCGCTCACCGGGCGGACTGCATGTGCGCGGAGCCAACGCTGCCAGCGCCGCCACCGCTGCCATCCCGGCCTGAAGCTTAGAAGAGCTGCCCCTGCCCGGGCTGTGACGCCGGCCGACGAAACCGCGTCAGATCGAGTTCCACCCTGGTGCGGCTCAGCTGCAAGCGCGAGCAGGCCTTGTGCACGCGCTGCCGCAACAAGTCGGCCCAGGTGCCCTGCCCCGTCATGCGGCTGCCGAAGCGGCTGTCGTTGTCGCGGCCGCCGCGCATGTCGCGCACTCGGGCCATGATTCGCGCGGCGCGGTGGGGCACGTGCTGCTGCAACCACTGCTGGAAGAGCGGGTTCACTTCCCACGGCAGGCGCAGCACGATGCTGAAGGCAGAGCTGGCCCCAGCGTCGCGCGCAGCTTGCAGCACACGTTCGAGTTCGGGTTCGTTCAGGAAGGGAATCACCGGCGAGACACTCACGCCCACCGGAATGCCGGCGCGCGCCAGGGTCTCGATGGTGCGCAGCCTTCGCTGCGGCGCTGCGGCGCGCGGCTCCATCGCTCGCGCAAGCGTAGGGTCGAGCGTAGTGATCGAGACATACACCGCGGCCAGGCGCTGCGCCGCCATCGGTGCGATGAGGTCGATGTCGCGTTCGACCAGGCTGCTCTTGGTGATGATGGAAAACGGATGCTGCGCCTCGGCCAGCACCTCGATGACGGAACGCGTGATACGCAGCCGGCGCTCGGCCGGCTGGTAGGCGTCGGTCACTGAACCGATGTTCAGCTGGCCCGGTGTGTAGCCGCGCGCCGCGAGCGCCTCGCGCAAGCGTTCCGCAGCATTCACCTTCGCAATGATGCGAGTTTCAAAGTCGAGCCCGGGTGACAGGTTCAGATAGCTGTGGCTGGGCCGCGCGTAGCAATAAACGCAGCCGTGCTCACAGCCGCGGTAGGGGTTGATGGAGAGATCAAACCCGATGTCGGGTGAGTCGTTGCCCGACAGGATGCCGCGCACGTTCTCTTCAACCACCTGCGTGGCCGGCGCCAGCTCTTCGGCCTGCGCCGCTTGTTCCAGCGTGCCCCAGCCGTCGTCGAAGTCGTTGCGCGCCTGGCCGCTGAAGCGGTGTTCGATGGCCCAGGCCGTGCCGCGGCCCTTCTGCGCCCGCTCGTCGGAGCGCCGGGGTACGAACACGAGCGTGGCGGAGGGGGCGTTGTGGGCGGCTGGCATACTGTTAATTTATACAGTATCGGCCCAGGATGCAATACGCGAGAGGCAATGACAGTCAGGCCAAGGCAGCCAGACAGAGTCAAGCGCCGGCGGTGCTGTCAGTACTCGGCAGTGTTGGAGCCCGGTGCCAGATTCTCGAAGCGCGTCAGCGGCTTCATGAAGGCCAGTTTCACGGTGCCCACGGGGCCATTGCGCTGCTTGCCGATGACGATCTCGGTCACGCCCGGCTCTTTGCTGTCCTTGTTGTAGTAGTCGTCGCGGTAGATGAACATGATGATGTCGGCGTCTTGCTCGATGGCGCCGGATTCGCGCAGATCGCTCATCATCGGCCGCTTGTCGGTGCGCTGCTCGACGCTGCGGTTCAGCTGCGACAGCGCAATCACCGGGCACTGCAACTCCTTGGCGAGCGCTTTCAGGCCTCGAGAGATCTCGCCGATTTCGGTGGCGCGGTTTTCATCGCTGCCGCTGCTGCCGCTCATCAACTGCAGGTAGTCGATGACGATCAAGCCCAGCGTGCCGAACTGCCTTGCCATGCGGCGTGCGCGCGCGCGCAACTCACTTCCGGTCAGGGCCGCGGTTTCATCGATGTAGAGCTGCACCTGGCCCAGGCGCTCGACGGCGTCGGTCAGGCGTTCCCATTCGCCGCTGTCCAGACGGCCGGTGCGCAGGTTCTGCTGATTGATGCGACCCAGGCTGCCGACCAGCCGCAGCGCCAGCTGCGCCGCGCCCATCTCCATCGAGAACACCAGCACGGGCAGACCTTCCTGCACCGCCACGTGCTCGGCGATGTTCAGCGCGAACGCCGTCTTGCCCATCGAGGGCCGTGCCGCCAGCACGATGAGGTCGCCCTTTTGCAGGCCGGCGGTCATGCGGTCGAGGTCGTAGAAACCGGTGCGCACGCCGGTCACTTCCTCGGCGCCGTTGTCGTGCAGTTCCTGCACCCGGTCGATCAGGTCCACCACCAGCTGGTTGATGCCCTGAAAGCCTTGCTTCTGTCGCGAGCCTTCTTCGCCGATCTGGAAGATCTTGCTCTCGGCCTCGTCCAGCACCGTGCTGACCTGGCGGCCCTGCGGGTTGAAGGCGCTGGTGGCAATGTCGTCGCTGGCCGCGATCAGCTTGCGCAGGATGCTGCGTTCACGAACGATTTCTGCATAGCGCCGCATGTTGGCGGCGCTGGGCACGCTCTGCGCCAAGGCGTTGAGGTAGGCCAGGCCGCCGACGTCCTGCGCCTTGCCGAGGCCTTGCAGTTGTTCGAAGACGGTGATGACGTCGGCCGGCCTGCTCTGACCCACCAGCACGCCGATGGCGGCGTAAATCAAACGGTGTTCGTAGCGGTAGAAGTCGCTGTCGGTCAGCAGGTCGCCAGCGCGGTCCCAGGCCAGGTTGTCGAGCAAGAGGCCGCCGAGCACGCTCTGTTCGGCCTCCACCGAGTGCGGCGGCACGCGCAGGCGGGCCACCTCGTCATCGCGGGGCGAAAGATCTCGGGCGTTGAACAAGGCGGACATGGCTGTGGACAAGACTGTGGATGAGGCGTGGGCCGCTGCTGTTGATGGGCTGTGCACGGGCTGTGCAAGCGCTGTGGACAGACAGCCAGCCGCAAAATGCGGAAGGCCGGCAGAGCCGGCCTTCCGAAGACTGGAGACAGCTTACGCCGTATCAGTCGACTTGCGCAACCACGTGAACCGTGATCTCGACCACCACGTCACCATGGGGCGCCACAGACACCGGGTGCTCGCCCACGGTCTTCAGCGGGCCGTTGGGCAGGCGAACCTGCGCCTTGGCAATGGCGTTGCCGGCCTTCGTCAGCGCTTCGGCGATGTCGGCGTTGGTGACGCTGCCGAACAGGCGACCGTCGACGCCGGCCTTCTGCGCGATGCGCACCGTCTTGCCAGCGAGCTGTTCGCCCACGGCAGCGGCAGCCGCCAGCTTCGCAGCGGCGGCCTTTTCCAGTTCGGCGCGGCGGCCTTCGAATTCCTTGATCGCCGCTTCTGTGGCGCGACGCGCCAGCTTTTGCGGAATCAGGTAATTGCGGGCGTAACCCTGCTTGACGTTGACGACGTCGCCCAGGCTGCCGAGCTTGCCGACCTTGTCGAGAAGAATGATTTGCATGGTGTGCTCCTCAGACCTTGTGCTGGTCAGAGTACGGCAGCAGCGCCAGGAAGCGCGCGCGCTTGATGGCGGTGGTCAGCTGGCGCTGGTAGAAAGCTCGCGTACCGGTCAGACGGGCTGGCGTGATCTTGCCGTTCTCGCCAATGAAGTCGCGCAACACGTCGACTTCCTTGTAGTCGATCTCTTCGACCTTGGCGACCGTGAAGCGGCAGAAACGCTTGCGGCGGAACAGCAGCGACTGGTTGTTGCGCTTGGGGCGCTTGTCCTTGGAAAAACGACCTTTACCACGTGGTGGGGGCATAGTCAGCTCCTGCTTGAATTCTGTTGAACTGGTTCCGGCGGGCTTGTGGCTTCCACAGGCTCTACCGAGGTGATGTGAAAAAGCAAACCGCGTCCGTTGCGTGCGCTGGTGATGAAGCCGGCAAAAAGACCCGCGCTTCCCAACTCAGTCGCCAGCAGCCGCTTCGTTACTGCCCCGATGGCCACCGCACGCATCTCCATGGAGACCTTGCGGGGCTGGCCATCTTCACTGAGCTCGGACTCGTGCTTCAAGCCCAAGTCCAGCGCCGGAAGACCGGCCGGGGTGTAACGCAGGGCCGCCCGCTCCACCAGCGTGGCCGACAGCAGCAACCTGTTCATGACAGGCTACCGGTGCCAGCCGGCCGGCGGCAGACGCCGCTGGCTGTCAGGCCGAAGCCTCCTGGCGTTCCTTGCGGGCTTCTTCGCGCTCGACCGCCTTCATCATGATCGACGGGTTGGTCTCGGCCTTGTCCTTGCGCACGGTCATGTGACGCAGCACGGCGTCGTTGAAGCGAAAGCCTGTTTCCAGCTCGGTCAGGGTCTCGTGGCTGCACTCGATGTTCAGGCACAGGTAATGCGCCTTCACCAGCTTCTGGATCATGTAGGACAGCTGACGCCGGCCCCAGTCCTCGACCCGGTGCAACTTGCCACCGCTCGCGGTGACCAGGGTCTTATAGCGTTCCAGCATGGCCGGAACCTGTTCGCTCTGATCCGGGTGGATCAGCAGAACGATCTCGTAATGACGCATGAATACTCCTTGTGGATTCCGGCAGGAAACACTGCTGGGGGTGGAAGCCGCCCTGATGCGTCAACATGACAGGTGCGGCAAGGAAAGCCCGTGATGATAGCACTGGGCCTATCGTTCATCGGGCCCCGGAAAACGCATGCGGTCTACCAACGCCAGTTGCTGCGCGCTCGGGCCAGGCGTCAGGCAGCTGACCAGCAGCATCACCAAAAGCCCCGCCGGCACCCCGAAAACGCCTGCTGCGATGGGCTCGACGCCGAACCACTGGCAGTCGGCCAACGGCCAGCTCACGCCGAATGCCTGGCGCAGCAACGGCAGGTTGGTGACCATGTACCAGACTGTCACGCCCAGTCCGGTGAGCATGCCGGCCACCACGCCCGCATGGTTGGCGCGGCGCCAGAAGATGCCCAGCACCAAAGCCGGGAAAAAGGCTGCGGCGGCCAGCGAAAACGCAGCCGATACAAACTGCAGGATGTCGGTGAACTTCAGCGCGGCAGTCAGCGCCGCGACGAAGGCCACCGCCATCACCAGCACCTTGGAGGCGATGACACGCCCTGCCGCGCTGGCGCGCGGGTTGACGCTCGGAAAATAGATGTCATGCGAAATCGCGTTGGCAATGGTCAGCAGCAGACCGTCGGCAGTGGACAAGGCAGCGGCCAGGCCCCCGGCCGCCACCAGGCAGGTCACCCAGTAGGGCAGCCCGCCGATCTCGGGCGCTGCCAGCACGATGATGTCGCCGGCCAGGCGCAGTTCGCCGAGTTGCAGCAGCCCGTCGCCGTTGATGTCGCGCACCGAAACCAGACCAGGATCGACCCGTGACCAGCGGTTGATCCACTGCGGCAAGTGGTCCATGGGCAAGCCCACCACGTTGTGCAGCACCTCGAACTTCACCAGCACCGCCAGCACCGGCGCGCACAGATACAACAGCACGATGAAAAGCAGCGTCCACCCCACCGAGCGCCGCGCCTGTGAAGCCGAGGGCGTGGTGTAGAAGCGCGTCAGCACATGCGGCAGGGCCGCCGTGCCCATCATCAGGCAAAGCATCAGCGCGATGAAGTTGATGCGCGCACTGTCGAAGCGCTCGCGTGCTGCAGGGCTGCCATTCGGGTCGCCGGCAGCGAAGGCCAATGTCTGCGGTGGCATGCCGCCCAGGGGCTGGGCACCGGCCAGTGCCGACTCGCGCTCGCGTGTGTAGAGCTGCCGCGCTTGCGCCTCAGTGCGAGGCCGTTGCGCGTATTCGCGTTCGGCACGCTGGATGCGCGCCAGCGGCGCGTTCTCGGCGCGCAGCGTGGCCACCAGTTGCTGTTGCCGCGCTTCGTCACGCAGCATCGATGCGGGCACGTCACGCAGTTTGATCTCGGCTTCGTCGGCACGTCGACGCAGCAGTTGCACCACGTCGCGTTCGGCCGGGTCTGCTGCCAACTCACGTTCACGATGCGCCACCTGCTGCAGCTGCTGGCTGTAGGAGAGAAGCGGCATCAGGCTTCCGGTCTGCTTGGCCGACAACCACATCAGCGGCACCAGGTAGGCCACGATGAGCACGAGGTACTGCGCCACCTGCGTCCACGTCACCGCGCGCATGCCACCCAGGAAGCTGCACACCAGCACGCCGCCCAGGCCGACGAAGATGCCGAGCTCGAAACCGAAACCCGTGAGGTGCGAGGTGATGAGGCCCACACCGTAGATCTGCACCACCAGATAGACGAAAGACACCGCCACCGTGGCCGCAGCGCCGATCAGGCGAGGCAGGCTGCCGCCGTAACGTTCCCCCAGAAAGTCGGGCACGGTGTATTGGCCAAAGCGTCGCAGATAAGGCGCCAGCAGCAGAGCCAGCAGCACATAGCCACCCGTCCAGCCCAGGATGTAGGCGAGCCCCGCCTGGCCCTGCAGATACAGCACGCCCGCCGTGCCCAGAAACGACGCTGCCGACATCCAGTCGGCAGCGGTGGCCACGCCGTTGAAGAGCGCCGGCACGCGCCGCCCCGCCACGAAGTACTCGGCCTCGTCCGAGGTGCGGCAGATGAAGCCGATGCCGGCGTACGCGGCCACCGTCAGCACCAGGAAGCTGGCCCCCAGCCAAGAACGCTGCACACCGGCGCGTTCGGCGGCCGCCATGATGGCGATCAATACCCAGAAGCCGATCAGGAACAGCGCATAGCGCCAGGCCAGCACACGGGAAAACTGCCGTGCAACCTCGTCAGCGCGCGCCATGCCAGGGCTTCAGCCTTGGGTGGGCGGTTCGCCCGTGCTCGGCTCGTCCGCGGCCGTCTCCGCCAGCAGGGCGGCCTCCAGACGGTCCATCACCACCACGTAGATGGCAATGAGCAATGCATACACCAGCAAGGCGCCTTCGGCCGCCAGCCAGTAGCCGAGCGGAAAGCCCAGGAAGCTGAAGCGATCGAGGTCGCGGGCAAACCAGGGAACACACAGGTTCACCAGCAGCCAGGCAGCCAGCAAAGCCAAGGTCCACCGCCGTGTCTTCAGCCAGAAGGAATGGTGCGCCGGTCCAAGCATCGGTTGATTCTGAACCAGACAGGCCGCCTTGTTGCCCTGCGGCCCGAGCGATGTAGCGCGCCAGAACAAGCCGCCGTGTCAGGTCCTCCATAGGTGCGCGCTGCTCGCAGGCAAGCCATTCCATCATGCCCGTGCGTGTTTCAGCGCCCTGCCGGCGGCTGCTGCGGCACCACGCTGGAAACCGGCACCACTGCGAAGATCCACCGGCGGTAGCTGTCGGCTTCGTCAAAGCCGGTCTGGCTTGGGCTGAAGCCTGCGCGCTTGATGGGTCGGCCCGTCGCCAGGCTGTAGACGCCCACGATGCGGTTGGCGCCGTCGCGCAGTTCTCCCCAATCAGCGGTGCCGGTCAGCGGGTCGTGCGGAATCTGCCGCAAGTGGCGTCGCACACCCGGCACGCGCGGGTCGCGCAGCAAGTTGGACAAGCGCTCCGGGCTGGCGCTCTCGTTGCGCAGGTTGCCGCGGTAGCTGAGCAGCGCAGCGCGGATGTCCTCGCCGGCCAGCAGCAGCGCCGCTTCGGCGTGGCGGCGCGTCACCGCTGTGCCGACGGTGACGCTGCCCGCGGCAGCCAGCGCCAGCACAGCCACCAGAACCAGCAGCAGCAGGTAGGTGAAGCCCCGCGAGCCAGCGCGCCGGCTACCACTGCGCATAGGGGCCGCCGGTGCGCGATTCGCCGCTCGCGCCACTGTGCAGATCGGCTACCGCACCGCGGTAGCCTTCGGGTGGTGGCACCAGCACCCAGCTGGTATCGCTCTCGGTGATGGGGTCCTGCGGCAGCGTGGCCAGGTACTTCAGGTCCACCAGTTCCTGAAGGCCGTCGGGGTAGCGACCATGGTCGCCGTAGAACTTGCCGAGAACATCGCGCGTGGTGCGCAGGTTTTCGCGCAGCACGGCTTCCTTGGCGGCATCGACCTTGCCGAAGTAGCGCGGCAAGGCCAGCGTCAGCAGCGTGGCCACGATGGCCAGCACCACCAGCAGCTCGATCAGGGTAAAGCCCTGCCCGCGCATGCGCTTCACCATTGCCGGTAGGGCACGCCGTTGAGGCCCAGCCTCGGGCTGCGCGAGAGCACGTCGTAGACATCGGCGCCGGGCTGCGGGTCCTGCGGTTCGGAGGCATAGGCGCGCAGGGCCCACGTGTCGGCGTCTGGCATGGCATCGTTGTCGGCCATCGGGTCGCGCGGCAGCCGACGCAGGAAATAGATCTTGCGGCGCTGCGGGTCACGTTGGTCTTCCACACCCTCGACCAGCACCGCCAGGTTGGGCGGGTAGCCGGTCGCACCGATCACGCGGCGAATGCGGCCCGTGTCAGCGGCACGTTTGTAGTCGTCAATGGCGGTGCGGAGCTCGCGCAGCGCCAGCCGCAGGTCCTGTTCGCGCACTCGTTGCACCTGCACCTGCGCCAGCGGCACCACGGTGGTGGCCAGCACGGCCAGGATGGCCAGCGTGACCAGCAGTTCGATCAGCGTGAAGCCCAGATGCCGACGGTTCATGGGCGCGCCCTCAGGGTTGCACGGCGACGATCAAGGCCGGCAAGGCCTGCGTGCCCAGCGCGCGGCCCTGCACACCCAGTGGCGACACGCTGGCCAACTGCAACGTGATCTGGCCTTCGGCAGGGCGCACGCTGGCGCGCAGGTTCAGGGTCAGCAAAGGGGCTTCGATGCTGGCGCCGGTGGTGCCGGCGCGGCTGGTGTTGACGGTGATGCGGCCAGGCTCAACGCGGCTGCCGAACGTGCTGGCCACCCCACCCTGGCGCAGGAAGCTGCCTTCGAGCACGCTCACCGTCTGCAGCGCCTGCGCGTCGAACGCCAGCTGCAGGCCCAGCGCGGTGACCGGCTCATCGCTGCCCGCCACCAGCTGCACGCTGAAAGTATCGCCCACGCGCACGCTGGCCGGTGCCACCCAGCGCAGCCGCAGCGGCGGCACGGCCGGCGTAGCCACGCCGCCGCCCACCACCACCGGTGCGGTGTTGGCCGTGGCGCTGCCAGTTGCGACGGGCACTGCCCCTGCGCTTGCGCCTACCCCTGCGCCCGCAGGCGCGGGCCCGGCGAACGTGGCTGGCGTGGCCACAGCGGCGCCAGGCCTGGTTGCCGAGGGGCGCGCCGGTGTCGTGGTCACGGCGGGCGGGGCCGCGCTGGCCCCGGTGCCAGCTGCGCTCTCGCTGCCAGAGTCGAACAGCCGATCACTTCGATGAGCCGGTTGTCGGCGTCGAAGGCGTAGCCGGTGTATTCGCTCGGGCTGCTCTTGCTGGCCAGGTTGCAGTTGCCGTCCCAGGGGTAGTTCGTGGTGACCGTGCTGCCCGTGGCGCTGCTCAGCGTTGCGCTGGTGAGCGTGTCATTGTTGTCGTATGCGTAGGCGGTGCTGTTGGTGCCGGTCGGCGTCGTGACGGGCATGGCCGTGCGGTTGCCCACGTT
>JBBSCV010000038.1:0-16712 GCA_038249925.1 Burkholderiales bacterium | reverse complement strand
GCGCCACAGCGCGAACCGGAGCAGCAGGGACCACACATGTTTCGTGAAGTTCGGCCCTCACCACCTTTGCGCGGCGTCGTTGATCGCTTTTGGCAGTGCGACGATGCTCTCGCCTCCACCTCGGTCGACCCGTTCGAGGTGCTGCCCGACGGCTGCGTAGAGGTCGTGTTTGCAATGGGTGAGTCGCGGGGTCAGGTGCTGGTCTTCGGCACGGCGACAAAAGGCGGATTCTTTTCCACCCAGCCCGGCACCGTTTATTTGGGCATGCGCTTGCGGCCGGCGCGCCTGAGCGGCCTGATCGACGCCAGGGCCGATAGCCTGAACGACCGACGAGATGAGCTCGACCACCTGGGCGAACTGCGCGCCGATGACCTGCTGGCGCAGTTGCACGAGGCTGCTTCGGTTGAGGCGCAGGTGGCTGTGCTGGAACAGCACGTGCACCAGGCATGGCGCGCACAAGCTCGGCTTGCCGGAGTGGATCGGGCTGTGGCCGCCGTTCACCGCCACGCAGGTGACATTCGCGTGGAGCAGTTGGTCGAGCACGCCGGGCTCAGCCGGCGGCAACTCGAGCGGCAGTTCCGAGACGCTGTCGGCCTCACGCCCAAGCAGTTCTGTCGCGTCGTTCGCTTCCAGCATGCACTTGCCAGGCTGCGCGACGGTCATCTCAATCGTGCGGCTCTGGCTGCCGAACTCGGCTTCACCGACCAGTCGCACTTGCGACGCGACTTCATGGCGCTGGCCAACCGCGCATTCGCCGCTGAGTGACGCGACGATGTCGCATTTTTACTAGGCGCCGGGCACGCCCGTTCGTAGAGTCATCACCAAAGAGGTGAATCCATGAAGCTGAACCCCGGCATCGTCACGCGGCATCTGGCCGAGTCCAAGGCTTTCTATCAGCGGTTCGGTTTCGAGCTGGTATTTGAGAACGACTGGTATGTGTTGTTGCAGCTGAACGGCCAGGAGCTGGCCTTCATGCGGCCCGGCCTCGACTTCCAGAAGCCCATGTTCCAGCGTGAGTATTCCGGCCACGGCTTGTGGCTGACGGTGGAACTGGACGACGTGGACGCGGCCTTCGAGAAGGCCAAGTCTGACGGTATCGCGATCGAGTTCGAGCCCCTGGACGAGCCGTGGGGAGACCGCCATTTCGCGGTGCTGGACCCGAATGGCATCCCCGTGGATTTTGTGCGGCATACGCCGCCGCAGGCCTCATGAAAGGCGTCCGATCCGTGCCGGCGGCGACGAAGGCGTCGCTTTTTAAAGATGCAGGCCGAACGTGGATGTTTGCCTGCACACGGGTCTCAGCCGTATGCGCCGTATGCGCCGTGTGCACGCGTGTGCGCCGGGTTAGCCATGCCGCCAAGGCGGCGCGGGCAGCCGCGGGCTGGCGGGCAACTGCAGCATGTGCAGCACCGGCGCCCGCGTCAGGTAGTTGTCACGCCAGGCGGGTGGCAGGGTTGCGGCCGCGCGTTGCATCCACGCCGACGCGCGCAGCGCGATCACCTGCGACAGGTCGACATGGCTGGCGGCCAGCGCCGCGCACAGTTCGGCAGCCATGCGCGGGAACATGTCGATGCCGGCGACGCCCTCTTCCACACGGTGCCACACCGACAAGGCCTCGGCCTGCGCTTCTTCACGGCGCCCAGCCGCGCGCAGCGCCGCCACCCGACGCGTCTGCAGACTCAGCCACAGGCCGTGAGCACCGCGGCTGCGGGCTTGGCTCGCTGCAGCGCTCAAGGCAGGCAGGATGCGCTCGGCATCGCAACGCGGCTGCAGCAGGCACAAGACGCGCACCTGCGCCGGAAAGTCCACCATGGCGAGCGCGCGTTCGAGCAGCGCATCGCTGTCGCCCGGCTCGCCCGCGCGCAACAGTTCCGCATCGAGCGTCGTTCTTTCGTCTGACGTCAGTCCCGGGCGGCTGCGCAAGTCGCGCAGGCCCTTGAGGGCCAGGTCGCGGCGGCCGAGTTCGAACTGCAGCGCGTGCAGGCGCTGCCGGGCGCGCATCTCGACGCGCAGCATCAGCGGCTCGCACAGGCGCACCGCGCCCTCGGCGCTGGCCAGCGCGCCACCCAGTTCGCCACCCAGCGCCAGCAGGATGGCGCGGCCACTGCCCACCGACGCGCGCTCGTGCAGACCGCCGTCGAAGCGGTCGTCGTCGGCGATGGACTGCGCACTCCAGTCGAGCGCCTGCTCCAGGCTGCCCTGTTCCAGCGCGTTGTGGGCCAGGGTGTTGGCGATGAAGCCGGTGTAGGCCCATTCGCGGTCTTGACGGGCCTGGCGCAGGGCCTGCACCAGCAGCGCGTGGCACTGGCCGTAGCGGCCATCGGCCGACAACACCATGCCGAGGGCCTGCGTCAACTTGAAACGCGTGCCGACGTGCTTCAGCCGCGCGTTGGCAGGAGCGAGGTCGGCCAGGCGCTTCAGCGCCTGTTCTGCGCGCTGCGCGGCTTCGGCCAGTTCACGCCGGTCCATGTGCACCATGGTCAGGTCCCACAGCAGCTCGACTTCGATATCGGGCAGATCGGCGCGCTGCGCGCGCGGCAGCGCCTCCAGTACCAGCCGGCGAACCGCCTCAGGCTGGCGCTCCTCCAGCAGGATGGCGGCCGGCACGAGCGCCGCCGCTGCACGCTGGCCGTCGTCGTCGGACAGAGCCTGCAAGGCCTCGCCGTAGGCGGCGAAGCCGACCCGGCCCAGGCTCTGGCTGGCGGCTTCTGCTGCTGCGAAGTAGGCGTCGAAGGCGCCGCGCCGGTCGCCGGCCTCGCGCAGGATGACGGCGGCCTGTTCGTGCAGCAGGGCGGCATCCGCGCGCTGCAAGGCGGCCTGGGCGCGGCGCGCAGCCTCGGTCAGGTGGGGCGCGGCCTTGCGCCGTTCGCCGGCGGCCAGCCAGTGGGCCGCGATGCGCGTCGGCTCGCCCCGCCCGCGCTCAAGAATGCGGCCGATCTCGGCGTGCAATGCGCGCGCAATGGCCAGCGGCACCAGGCCGAGCGCGGCTTCGGCGATGAGGTCGTGGGCGAAGGCGCCGTCGTGCAGCACCTGCGCCGCTTCGAGCGCCATCCAGGCATCGGCCAGGTCCAGCGGCTGCAGGCCGAGCACCTCGGCGGCCAGCGACGATGAAAAGTCCTGCCCCGCCAGCGCCGCACAGCGAGCCAGCTTGAGCGCGAGCGGATCGAGCCGCGTCAGCCGCTCTTGGATGAGCCTTTGCACGCTCTCTGCGCGCGGCCATGTCAGGGCCGCAGGGGGTGCAGTCGCAACGCCGCTGCGGCTCGTCGCCAAGGGCCCGGGCGTCGCGCTGCTGCGCAGCGCCAGTGCCGCCTTGATGGTTTCGAGCAGGAACATCGGGTTGCCGCCGGTGCGCTGGTGCAGCGCCTGGGCCTGTGCGGCGCCGCCGATGCCGGGAATCGCCAGCGAGTCCAGCAAGGCGGCGATGGCCTCGGCCCCCAGCGGCTGCAGCGGCAGCGTGACACTCGTCGTCGAGGCGGCATGCGCGTTGACGAGCGCTTGCGCGGCCGGGCCGCCTTCGTCGGGCCGCATCGCGACGATCCACGCGCAGGGCGTGCTGCCGATCAGCTGTTGCAGCAAGTCGATGCTGGCGGCGTCGGCGTAATGAAGGTCGTCGATGACGACAGCCCGCAGGCCGCGCTGCGCTGCCGTGTCGAGCAAGGTCTGCACGGCCGCGAGCAGGGACGCGCGGTCGTCCTGCCGGGGCCGCGCCATGGGCACGCCCAGCTCCGGAAGCACACAGGCCAGGTGGCGGCGCAACGGGGCATCGAGCGGCACGTCGCAGCCCTGCACCACCGCACGCAGCCAGCGCGCCGACAGGGCGTGGGGCGCGGCCGCATCGCCCGGCCGGGCGCAGACCGACAGGCAGCGCGAACCGTCAGCCGCCGCTGCACGGCCCTCGACCAGCTCTGCGATCAGGCGTGACTTGCCCATGCCCGCCTGGCCTGTCAACAGCAGCACGCCGCCGCCATCGGCGGCACGGGCCAGGGCCCGGCGTTCGGCGTCGCGGCCGATCAATCGGGGCGGCCGCTGCAGCGCCGCCGGCACGGTTGCAACGGGCTGCAAAGCCGCATCGGCCGCGGCGCTTTCGATGGTGGCCAGCAAGGCCAGCGTGTCTGCCGAGGGTCGCGCGCCGACCTCGTCCTTCAGCACCCGTTCGCAACGGTCGAACGCGAGCAGCGCCGCCGCGCGATCGCCGCGCAGGTAATGCAGCCGCATCACGCGCCGGTGCGATTCTTCGGACAGCGGCTCGATCGCGAGCGCCTCTGTGGCATGCGCCAGCGCGTCGGCGTAGTCGCGCGCCTTCTCGGCCAGTTCCGAGAGCTCTGCAAGCGATTCGCGCAGGCTCGTGCGTCGCCGCTCGCGCTGTTGCGTGAGCCAGCCGCCGATCTCGCCGCCGAAGGCGTGCGCCGCGTCGGCCAGCACGCTGTCGGCGTCGATCAGGTCATGGCTCACGCCGTCGGCCAGCGCAAGCGTCGAATTGCCCGCGACCAGCGCCAGGCCGAGCTGCCTTTTCAGCTGAAAAAGACGCTGGCGCAACGCGTTGCGTGCGGACGTGGGTTCGTTCTCGGGCCACAGCAGCGCCGCCATGCGCGCGCGCGGCGTCGGCCCCTCGATCGCCAGCCAGGCCAGCATCACGGCATCGAGCGTCTGCAGCGGCACCGCGGCCGCCGCAGCGGCAGCGAACCACCGCGGCGTCGCGGCAAGCGTCAGGTGTCCTGTGCGGCCAGGGCCGGGGCCGGCTTCGGGCTCGACCGCGCGTGGGCGCTTGGCACCGACTGATGCTGCCAGGGCCACTAGCGACCCAGAATGCCGCGCAGGATATTCACCGCGTCCATCTTCCTCGTTTCATCCCTATTGTCGGCGGGCGCTGCCGCGGGATCGATGGCTGTCGCATTGCGCTGCAGGCTGCCCGCATCTTTGCCCACATCTATGCCCGTGCCCATGCCCAGCAAGGCGTTGGCCACGCTCTTGACACGCAGTTTGACAGCCCAATCGGGCTCCCAGGCGACCTTGGGGTCGGCAGGGCGCGGTGGGTACGCCAGATTCAGTTCCGAGCCGTAGGCGATCACGCGCAACATCGCGCCGCCTTCGGCACCGAAGATGCCTTTGGGCACCGTGCAGCGCGTGACGCTGGGCTCGAGCAGCACCCGCTCTTTCAACCAGCGGTCGACCGCCGCGTTCGTCTGGTACTCCACCAGCCCCATGCCGACCTCGGGCAGCTCGCTCGACGTCCAGAACACCATCTCGAACCCGGAACCCCCATTCGCACCCGTCGCACCCGTTGCACCCGTCGCGCCGATGAAGTACGCGCGCGCCGTCGGCAACGCCGTCCATTCGAGCACGGTGGCACCGCCAGCGTCGCTCTGCTTGAGCTGGATCGCCGGCATCAGGTCCTGCGCCGGAGGAATGGCGAACTTGAACCCCTCCGGCACGCCCTGGCCGGTGAACACGTGTTCACCCACCAGCGATGCATTGCCGGGCAACATGCGGACATCTGTGTCGTTGGGCCACACCGGGCGCCCGACGGCACTGTGCGCACCGCGCTGCGTGGCGCGGCGAGACACGAAGAATTTCTGGAGGTCATCGGGCTTCGCGTTGGCCATGTCGAGCACACGCGGCTGGCCCGCACGCACCGTGTCGCCGCAACCCCAGTAGAGAAGCATCTTGCCCTTCGGTCGCTCGAACTCGGGCTCGATCACGCTGTCGTCGCCCGGTGTCGGCGGCGGTCCCTTCGCAGCCTTCGGCACTGCGAGCGTGAGCGTGGGCGCGAGTGAGGTGCCGGCGGGCACCGCCTGCAGCGCCTCGTTCAGCGTCGGGTTGCGCATCGTGCCGAGCGTCACGTCGACCCAGCGGCCTGCGGAGCCCGTCTTCGTCATGCCGAAGCTGTTCTTGCCGCCCTGGCCACCCTGGCCGCCACCGAACAGGCTGCCGATCATCGCCATCGGGTTGGCACCGGCACCGCCCCGGCCGGGCAGGCCCATGCCGGTGAAGGTGGCCACGTCCATCCAGGCTTGCGCCAGCGGTGGCTTGACCACCTGCGCCGGTGCCTTGGTCGTTTGGGCCGCGGCGGCGCTGGTGAGCGCCGCTGCCGTGAGTGCGGCCAGAACCTGAGATGCCTTGGGTTTGTTCGTCATCACGACTTCACTGGGTGTTCGTATTCGCGGCTGCGCGCTCCTGAGGCGATGGGCGTGGCGCCTGTGCTTCCGATTCGGCCTCGCTCGGCAGCGCCGCACCGACCCAGGCCTTCAGGCGCGTGTCGGGCATGGTGGCAGCGAGTGCATCGCGCAGAGGGCTCGGCGGCCCATCGATGCGCCAGGCGACATTCACCACCTTGAGCGAGGCGCTGCGCTGTGCGCTCGCGCTGCCGTGGGCGCCGAACGGGTTGTTGTCTGGCGCCGGCAGTTTGTCCAAGTTGATGGCGATGTCGACCGCGGCCAGCTGGTCCATGGGCATGAAGGCCCGGCGGCGCTCCTGCAGTGCATCGATCTGCGGCTTCACGGTATCGCGATACCGGTTGCCGACCTCCAGGGCCGCCGCGTTCAACGCGTTGGACTCGGCCAGGCGCGCCTCGGCGGTGGCCTTGTCGCCTGCTTTCGCGGCGGCACTGCGGGCGCTGTAGGCGGCGCTCGCCTTGCGCTCCAGCGCACTTCGCTCCGCGGCCTTGTCGGGCGGCAACTTCAACAGGGCCTGGATCTGGTCATCGATTTCCTTGCGCGGCGCGTACAGGCGCTTGCTCTCGGCATCGGTGAAGCGGACCACATAGCGGCGCTTCACACTGACCGTGAAATCGCCGACCTTGTCGCCGCGACACAGAACGCCCATCGACGGCAGGCGCTTGAAGTCGCACGGCGTGCCTTCGGCCTCGGCGCCCGCCGGCGGCGCGGGCAGTGCAGCGATCAGCGCCGCGGTGGCGCGGCGATGGAACTCCTGCTCGGCGGCGCGCGGCTCGCGAAGGCCGTCGATGCAGTCGGCTTGCGCGACGACAGTGAACAGACAGGCTGCGGCCATGGCCAACGAGCGAACATGCAGAGAGGTGGGTGTCATGTGCGCCTCCGGAAGTGATGTGGATGGGTGAGCGTTCGGACAGACTGCAGCCCATTCGGGTTGTACTCAGCCCGCGTTAGGAAAGCGTTAGGTGCTGGCTCACAGAGCCTCATTCAGCGATGGACGATGTCGCGGGCCTGATCGCTCGTCGGAACTCCCATCGGCCCAGGTCTTCGACAGCAGGCGACGAACTGAATGTCTAACGTCTTCATAACACCCACCTCCGTACAACCCGCCTCACGCAGGCCGCGTTGCGCCAGCGGTTGGCCTTTGCCGACATCACCGGCGCCACCAGCGCCCGCTACACGACGCCGGCCACGTCCACGATCCACAACGGCAAGCGCTTTCGCGCGGTGGCCAGCAACGGCAGCAGCAGCGCAACCAGCGCGGCGGCCGCGCTGACAGTCAGCGCGCCAGCGCCTGCGGGCCACTAAATCGCTGCCGGCGACCAGCACACCTGCGCCATCCGCACCGACGGCTCGCTCGCCTGCTGTGGCTACAACAGTTCCGGACAGGTCGGGGTCGGCGACCGCATCGCGCGTGTCAGCCCGACCCCGGTGACGCTGCCCGAGGCGAGCCGCTCGGTGGCGGCCGGCTTCAACAGCACCTGCGCGCTGGGTGCCTCCGGCACGGTGCGCTGCTGGGGCCCGAAGCTGCGGACAAGTTTCGGGCGAGCCTTCCAGGTGCGCCGGGCCAGGGCGGCATCGGCAGCGTGCTGGAGCGGCTGCCGTTCGGCAAGCTGCTGGGCAAGCTGACGCGCCGCGAGCGCTGCGACCGCGACACGATGACCTGGGTGCAGGGATACCTCGACCGGTTCACTGCCCACGGCCCAGGACGCGACAAGCCACAGTTGCGAGACGCCGCGATCCGCCATGTTCGACGACGCGGTCTTCCAGAAGGCCTTTGGCAAACCGCTGCGCGAGATGTCGCTGGACGAGTCGCAGCAGCTCGCCCAGGTGGTGCACTCGGTGTTGGGCTGCCCCATGCCGGCCGAGCAACAGGCACTGGCGAGCCAAACCCTGCAATGGCCGCCGCCGCCGCTGCTGGACAACCCCCAGTTGAGCCGGCATCACGTGGCTGTAGCGCTGTTCGCGCAAACGGTGTACCGCGCCTGGGCTCAGCAGATGGTTGCGCGCGTCGACGGCTGGGAGACGCGCGACCCCTTGGCCGTCGATGCCGCCGAACTGAAGGGCGCGGCGTCTGCCCTGACCGTCTTCGGCAGCGCCGCCGGTCTGTCCGATGGCGGTGCCGCACTGCGCGGGCCCCTGGACCAGACCCGGGAACGTGTGGCTGCAGCCAACCATTCACAAGCGTTTCTGGCCCAGGCCGCCAAGGTACCGGCCCAGATCACTGACACAAACCCTGGACTCCCGGCAGTTGCAGGTGGCGCCGCTGACGGGGCTGCCCGGCGCCGACTACCTGAACGCTCTGTACAGCGCAGGCTTTGCACGGCTGCGCAGCTTGGACCAGGCCTTTCGCGAGCCGTACCGGGCCAGCGTCGTGGGCATGGCGCAACATGTTGCGCCACTCGCCAACGCCTTTGCCGGTTTGGGTGGCACACGCCTCGACTACGCAGGCCTGATGACCAAGGCCATCGACAACAGCAGCCTGATCGTCCCGATGTTCGCTGTCTATTTGGTCGAGTACGAAGGCCGCTTGGGCCCCTGTCTCGAAGCTGATGCCAGGTCCTTCAAGATCACGCGCGCCAGCGAAACCGTGTACCGGTACGGGTACGGGTACAGCAGCCACACGCACAGCATCAAGCACCCTGATCAAGTGGAGTATTTCAAGGTCAACCGCCGCTTCGCTTCGGTGTTCGAAAGCGTCGGTCTGGACGAAGCCGAATTCGGTCCTGGCCGGCCTGATCGACAACAGCATTCGCAACCGTGAACGTGTCGGCATCACCGAACTCCTTCAGGGAACCCGCGCCTTGATGCGGCGCATGGACAGGGAAGGCTGCGGCTCGCCGCTGATGCAGCGAATGAAGGCCAACATGCTGGCCTATTTCGAACAGTGCCGCGAACGCAATCGGCAGGTCATCGACGCCAGCATCGGCCTGCGCGTTGAGCCCTCGGTAGCGCGCGGGCGGGAATTGCCGAGTCGCCCCGACGCCGCCGCAGAGCGCAGCATCAGATTGTTCGCGGGCGTTGCACACCGGTCAGCCCGTCACCCGACATGTTTCAGGCACCGCGGGGGCTGTGCGCTTGGCAGTCACGTGCTGTAGGGGCTGTTCAGCGGCGTGTGTCGGTGCTAGAAGTGGTCATGGCGAGGCCGTCGCAAAGGTGCACCTTGCCTTCCACTCAGAAGGAGCCAAGGCCATGTTTCGCGAACCATTCAAGCTGATTTTTATTGCCGCCGCGCTGTTGGGAACCGGTGTCGCGGCACACGCCGACGAGACCTGCAATTCCCCCTACGTCACGGCCCTCATCAAGGGCCAGGAAGATTTCGTCCATGTATGGACGCTGGGGGTCAAGGGCCTGGGCGACGGCAACGACAAACTGGTCACGGTCGACGCCAACCCGAAGTCTGCCCAGTACGGCAAGGTCATTCACAAGGTGGTGCTGCCTGGGCGCGGCGAGGCGCACCACATGGGGTTTACGGATGACCGACGCTACCTGTGGGCCGGGCGGCTGGACGACAACAAGATTTTCGTCTTCGACATGGCCAAGCCAGAGAAGCCCAGGCTCATCAAGACCATCAACGATTTCGCATCGAAGACCGGGTTCGTGGGTCCGCACACCTTCTACGCGATGCCGGGGCGAATGCTCGTCCAGGCGTTGTCGAACCAGGCCGACCACGGCGGCGCCACGGGCCTCGTGCTGTTCAACAATCGGGGTGACATCGTGAGCCAGACCGCAATGCCCACCGGCGAGATCGGCGGCGTGAAAGGTGATGGCTATGGCTACGACATCGGCATCAACCCCGCAAAGAACATGATGCTGACCTCCAGCTTCACCGGCTGGAACAACTACATGATGGACCTGGGCAAGCTGGTCAAGGACGGCGAGGCGATGAAACGCTTCGGCAACACGATGGTGGCCTGGGACGTCAAGGCCATGAAACCGACGAAGATCTTCGAGGTGCCGGGCGCCCCGCTCGAGATTCGCTGGTCGCTCAAGGAAGGCGACAACTGGGCCATCACGGCCACTGCGTTGACCTCAAAGCTCTGGCTCGTGAAGCAGGACGCCAACGGCGAATGGCAGGCCAAGGACGTGGCCACCATCGGCGACCCGGCAAAGATCCCGCTGCCCGTGGACATCAGCATCACGGCCGACGGCAAGGGTCTGTGGGTGAACACCTTCATGGACGGCATGACACGCTACTTCGACCTCAGCAACCCGGAGGCCCCGAAAGAGACCTACACCAAGCAGACCGGCAAGCAGGTCAACATGGTCTCGCAGAGCTGGGACGGCAGGCGCGTGTACATCACGTCGTCGCTGCTGGCCAACTGGGACAAGAAGGGCGACGACAACGAGCAGGTGCTGCGCGCCTTCGACTGGGACGGCAAGGAGCTGAAACAGCGCTTCGAAGTCGATTTCATTGCACTCAAGCTCGGACGCGCGCACCACATGAAGTTCACCGCGCGGCCTGCAGGCAGGGCGCTGTCCGCGCTGACACCCGCCGCACAGGTCGCGCAGCGGTGATGCGCGCGGGGCGCCGCGTGCTGCTGGCGCGTGCGGCGTGCGCTGCGATCCTGCCCTGGCCGGCCCTGGCGGCCACTGACGGCCAGACGGTTCCTGCTCAGCGCAGGCGTGTCGAAACCGCGCGCCTGCCTGCACCGGGCAGCTACACCTTGGCGCGCGTGATGGCGGCGCCCGACGGCACAGTGCTCAGCAGTCAGGGCCACTCGCAGCGCCTGCACTCCGTGCTGCGTGGCCGCCTGAGCGTGCTGTCGTTCATGTACACCTACTGCCGCGACGCCGAGGGCTGCCCACTGGCGCGGGCAGCCATGGAAGGCTTGCACTCTGCGCTGTTGCGCGAACCGGAACTGGCTGCTGCCTCGCAACTCCTCAGTCTGAGCTTCGACCCCACCAACGACACGCCGCACCAGATGCGCATGTACGGCGGCGAGCGCATTGACGATCCACGCCTGGCATGGCGATTCATCACCACAGCCTCGGTTGCCGCGCTGATGCCGCTGCTGCGAGGCCTGGGTCAGGACGTGACGGTGGAGGTCGATGCCAACGGCCGCGCCACGCGCACGCTCAACCACATGCTCAAGCTTTTCCTGATCGATGGCCGGTTGCAGGTACGCGAGATTTACAGCGTCGCGACATTGGACGCACAGGTGCTCTTGAACGACCTGCGCACGCTGCAACTGGAGCAGCGCGCGGCGCGGCCGTGAGCGCGTTGCGCGGCTCGGCCGTGAACGTGCTGCGTCGTTCGGCCGCGTGGGGCCTCGTCGCCGTGCTGCTGTGCGTCCTTGTGCCGAGTGGCAGCGTTGCAGCAGCGGAATCTGCGGTCACGCTCGGGCTGCCGCCGCTTCCCGCGGCGCAGGCGAGCCCACCCGCGGCACAGGTGGCGCTGGGCGAGAAGCTCTTCTTCGACCGCCGTTTGTCAGTCAATGGCACCTTGTCCTGTGCCATGTGCCATGTGCCGGCGCAGGGTTTCACCTTCAACGAGTTGCGCACGTCCGTAGGCATGGAAGGCGTGAGCCTGCGGCGCAATGCACCCACGCTGCTCAACGTCGCCTACGTGAACGCTCTTTTCGCCGACGGTCGTGCACTGAGCCTGGAAGCGCAGGCGTTGCAGCCGATGGTGCACCCCGATGAGATGGCGAATCGCGATATCGATGTGGTGATGGCCAACATCGCTGCATTGCGCGACTATCGCGCACCCTTGCAGCGTGCTTTCGGCTCGCCCAGGCCGACGCCGCAACGCATTGCGGCCGCTTTGGCAGCGTACGAACGCACGCTCTTGGCCGCGGGGTCGCCGTTCGACAGGTGGAGCTACGGCGGGCACGCAGGTGCGCTCAGTGCGCTCGAGCAACGTGGCCTCGCCCTCTTTGCCTCACGCGGCTGCGTCGCCTGCCATGTCATCGGCGAGCGCGATGCCCTGTTCACCGACGGCGAGTTCCACAACGTGGGCGTGCAGGCGCGCAGCGAGGCCCTGGGCGCACGCGATGTCAGCGTGATCCTGGTGCCGGGTTTGCTCGCGACGCTGAGCCCGCAGGCGCTGCAACGCATGGGCCTTGTTGACGCGCCCGACCGCGGGCGGCAGGAGGTGACCGGCCTCGGACGGGACCTGCGCGCCTTCCGCACGCCCAGTTTGCGAAACGTGGCCTTGACGGCACCCTACATGCATGACGGCTCACTCGCCACGCTGGAGGCAGTACTGGACCATTACGCCGCAGGCGGCACGCCGCTCGACGCCTGGCAGGACCCCCGCATCCAGCCCTTTAACCTCGATTCGGCCGAGCGGTCGGCGATCGTGGCCTTCTTGCGCTCGCTCACCTCGCCGGCGGCCGAAGCACTTGCGCGCCGCGCGCCGCCGCGTTGACGCCCGACGCACGCATTCCACCTGCAGAGCCGCGAGTCAGCGGTTCTCGCGGTGCTTGTGCCTGAGGGCAGGGTGCTGCGGTGCACCTGCTGCAGGTTTTGCCGCAAATCTCGTGCAGCAGCTTTCGATGAAGCCAGGAACACCAATTGCTGGCTCGGGCTGCGCTCTTGTCCGAGCGTGCAAAGGAAGCTCATGCGCGCACTCACCTACCGGGGCAGTCGGGATGTTCAGGTCGGCAATGTGCCCGACCCGGTGCTGCTGCATCCGCAAGACCTGATCTTGCGCATCACCGCAACTGCTATCTGCGGGTCAGACCTGCACCTCTATCGCGGCAAGGTGCCTGGGGTAGAGGAGGGCGACATCCTCGGGCACGAATTCATGGGTGTGGTCGAGGAAGTGGGTGCCGGGGTCACGCAAGTGAAACCCGGCGACCGTGTGGTCATCCCTTTCGTCATCGCGTGCGGCACCTGCTTCTTCTGTGATCGCAGGCTGTTTTCAGCCTGTGAGACCACCAACGACAGCGTGGGCACTGCCATGAACAAGAAGAGCCTGCGCCCGCCGGCGGCGCTCTTCGGCTTCACGAAACTGTACGGTGGCGTGCCGGGTGGCCAGGCCGAGTACGTCCGCGTGCCGATGGCCAACACCGGGCCCTTGAAGATTCCCGATGCGCTGCGCGATGAGCAGGTGCTGTTCCTGTCCGACATCTTGCCCACCGGCTACCAGGCAGTGCTGAACGCCGGCGTGGGTCCGGGCAGCAGCCTGGCTATTTTCGGCGCCGGCCCCGTGGGGTTGATGGCTGCAGCCAGCGCACGCATGCTCGGCGTGGAGCAGATCTTCATGGTCGACCACCATGACTACAGATTGCAGTTCGCTGAGAAGACGTATGGCGTGACCGCCATCAACTTCGACCGCGTCGACGACCCGGCCGAGCAGATCATCGAAGCCACGCAATTCCGTGGTGTCGACGCCAGCATCGACGCGGTCGGCTTCGAGGCCAAGGGCAGCATGGTGGAAACCGCCATGACGACGTTGAAGCTCGAAGGCAGCAGCGGCGCGGTGTTGCGCCAGTGCATCGCTGCCACCCGCCGCGGTGGCGCGGTCAGCGTGCCCGGCGTCTATGCCGGTTTCATCCATGGCTTCCTGTTCGGAGACGCGTTCGACAAGGGACTGTCGTTCCGGATGGGGCAGACGCATGTGCAGCAGCACATGGCAGGCCTGCTGGAACACATCGGCAATGGCGACCTGAAGCCCGAAGTCATCATCAGCCACCACATGGCACTGGAAGACGCCGCCCGCGGCTATGCCATCTTCGACGAGAAAGAAGACGACTGTCGCAAGGTCGTCCTGACGCCTTCAGGACCAGCAGGAACACAGCTTGCCCCTTCCGTTGCCTGAGCCTTTTTCCCAACCCTGAACGGAGAGCCTTACATGGTCAACAACCCCACACCCAACACCGCAGGCACCACCACCATGAGCGGAGGCACCAGCACGATTGGCGGCACCACCACAGCATCGGGCGGCAATTCGAACACCATGAACCCGAGCGGCAGCGCGAGCGCTGGCAGTGGCAAGGACAACGACCGCTACCTGACCGGCCTGTTTCCCGATCGCGACAGCGCGGAGCGCGCATACAAGGGCGTTGTCGATCGCGGCTACAAGTCGGACGACGTCAACCTGGTCATGTCCGACGAGACGCGCAAACGCCATTTCAGCAGCGACAGCAAAAACCTCGGTGGCCGTGAGACCGAACTCGGCAACAAGGCTGCCGAAGGCGCCGGCATCGGTGCTGGCATCGGCGGCACGCTGGGTGCCATCGCCGCTGCGGTGGCTGCGGTCGGCACCAGCATTGCACTGCCGGGTCTGGGTCTCGTGATAGCGGGGCCACTGGCCGCTGCGTTGGCCGGTGCAGGTGCCGGCGGCGCTGCGGGCAGCCTCGTCGGTGCTCTGATCGGGTGGAACATTCCCGAGGAGCGCGTCAAGGAATACGAGGAAGGCATCAAGCAAGGCGGCATCCTGATGGGCCTTCGCACCCGAAGCGACGACGACGCGTCGCACCTCGAGAAGAACTGGCGCGACGCCAACGGGCAATCGGTCTTTCGCTGAAGCCCGCAAAGCGCGATTGCCAGCGCTTTGCTCAATTGAACAAGTCCCTGCTCATCTTCATGAGCAGGGACTTTTGCTTTGCCCCGCGAACTGAGCCGATGACCGTACGGGCGAGCGGCTAGCGCGCATTCCCCTCGTTGGCTTCACCCTCGGTGCCCACGCGACCGGGACGGTCGCCTTGCGCGCGAGCCTGAGCAGACTGGTGATGTTCGCGCTTGGCCTTCGTGACCCGGCGGTACTGCCACACCCCAATTGCCAGTACGAGGATGAAAGTGATCGAGAAGAGGTAGGGGATGATGCTGCTGGTTTCGTTCATTGAATGCTCCGTGTACCGTGAAGTTCGTGGGTTACATCAGCATCTCGAACTGGTACGGAGATGCCAAGGCAAGTGGGCGCAGGTGATGCCGGTGAAACTGCATTAAATGGCGAAGACGTCATCAGAACCATAGTTCATCGCCTGCTTTCGGCGTCAGACTGCGCCTACCACGCTCCTTGGAGAGAAGCGGTGTCCTTTCGCTGACAAGTCACGTTTCGGCATCGCGCTTGAAGCCCAGGCTCTTCATCGCCTTTGAGAGCGTCTGGCGGGACTTCCAATAGTGAGACCACGGGTCCGCGAACTGAAATGACAGATGCTCACGCGCTGTGGCTATGGTCCAGTGGGCGCCGCTCTTGAGACTGGCCAACTCGTCCCACCCCACCGGCAGGGACACGCCCAGGCCGGGCCGCGCGCGCGCAGAAAAGGCTGCCGCTGTCGTGGCACCGTGGCCATTTCGCAGATAGTCGACGAAGAGCTTTCCAACGCGGTTGGCCGGACCACTCTTGGCCACGAACCGGGATGGAATGACGCGCGACAAGTGCTCGACCACCGCTTTCGAGAAGCTCTTGACTGTGTCGTAATCATCCTTGGGTGCCAGCGGCACGACCACGTGCAGGCCTTTGCCGCCAGAAGTCTTCAAATAGCTTTCGAGGCCCAATTGCTGAAGGAGGCTTCGAACAAGCAGCGCGGCCTCTTGAATATGTTCCCAGTGCGTACCTTCGCCCGGGTCGAGATCGAAAATCATGCGGTTCGGTGAATCGATCTTTCTTGCGGTCGAGTTCCAGGTGTGAAACTCGATGACGTTCATCTGCGCGGCGCCCGCCAAGCCCTGCGCAGTCACGACCTCCAGCATCTTGCCGTGACCTGGCCACAGGGCTGAATCCAGTTCCTTCACGCCGGCTATCGATGTTCTTTCAGCGTGCTTCTGAAAAAATAGCTCGCCCTCGATACCCGAAGGGCCGCGCACGAAGGCGCAAGGCCGGCCTTTCAGGTGCGGCAGCATGAAGGACGCGACAGACTCGTAGTAACGCACGAGGTCGAGTTTGGTGAGTCCGGTCGATGCGTCGACGACTCTTTCACCGTGGCTGACTTTGACGGTGCCGACGGCCGCAGCCGTGGAACGCTTGGCCGATCTCGAGGCGGGCATTGCCGAGGCGGTGGCTGCTGAAAAGGGCGCTGCTGAGAAGGGCATTGCTGCTGCGCTTTCGCGTCGAATTGACTTGGGCGGCTTGTCAGACCGCAACGCGATGTAGACCCCGTGCCGAATCTGCCCGTCGGGTGTCATGTGGGCGTATTCGACTTCGGCCACAAGCCTGGGTTCGACCCATCGCTCGCTTCCGGCCACGCGTCCGGACCAGCGGCCCGGTTTCGCGGCGCCATTGGTAAATGGCGATGGGCTGGTCTCGAGTTTCGTCAGTTTCTTCTTGAGACCAGCAGCCTCGGCGGTGTCCCAGCCCGTGCCCACACTGCCCACCGAGATGAGATTGCCGTTGTCTTCGTAGACGCCCAGAAGCAGACTACCCACCTGCGCAGAGCCATCGCCGCGGTCGGTGTAGCCTGCAACGACGAATTCCTGGCGCAACTTGCATTTCAACTTCAGCCAGGTGTTGGTGCGTCGAGACGAATACGGCGCATCGGCGCGTTTGGCCATCACGCCCTCCAGCCGCAACTTGCAGGCAGACTCCATGACCGAAGCCGAGTCACCGGGGAAGTCTGCGCTGTATCTGACATGCTCGCTCTGTCTGTCGTC
>JBBSCV010000037.1:0-16813 GCA_038249925.1 Burkholderiales bacterium | reverse complement strand
GCGCGGCGTGCTCGACAACATCGAAAAGTTCCTGCGCTACCTGCTTTCGTCGAACCTGGCCGAGGTGCTGACCGTGTTCGTCGGTGTGGTGGGGGCCAGTGTCATCGGTCTGGCGGCCACCGCCACCGGCTCGGGCGGTGCGGTGGTGCTGCCGCTGCTGGCCACGCAGATTCTCTGGATCAACCTCATCACCGACACCGGCCCCGCGCTGGCCATGGGCGTGGACCCGATTGCCGACGACGTGATGGCGCGCAAGCCGCGCCCGCGCAGCCAGCGCATCATCGGTGCCCGCATGGCGTGGGGCATGGTCGAAGGCGGCGTCGTGATGGCGGCGCTGACCTTGCTGACGCTGGACCTGTTTCTGCCCGGCGGGCTGGTCGAGCCGGTGGACGGCTGGCTGGGCCCGGGCCCGCACAGCCTGGAACTCGCGCGCACCGCTGCCTTCACGGTGCTGGTGCTGACGCAACTGTTCAACTGCTTCAACGCGCGTTCAGAAACCGCATCCGCATTCCGCAACCTGTTTTCCAACCACTGGCTGTGGGCGGCGGTGGCGTTGTCTGCGGCGCTGCAGGTCGCCGTCGTGCACATGCCGTTTCTGAACCTCGCCTTCGGCACCGTGGCGCTTTCGCCGGGCCAGTGGGGCGTGTGCGTGGTGATGGCCAGCGGCGTGCTCTGGTTCTCCGAGGCGAGAAAGCTGATGCGAAGGATCTGGGTGCGCCCAGACTCACCGCCCGGGCATTGACCGCTGCCCAGGGCCGCCGCATCGCCGTCAGGAAAAGCTGTCGCCCATCAACGCGCTGAACCACTTGTTCATCCGCTTGAAGTTCTTTCTGGTGATCGAGGCCGATTCCACCGCCCTGGCGCCTGCCGTGATGCCGCCGCCATTGGCTACTTTCATGCTGCGCGAAGCGCTGTCGTACTGGTACACAGCCGTCATCCATGACGCAGTGCTGGCCGTGATGGTGGAGTAGCACGCCGAATTCGCCACCGGTGCCGGGTCGGGCTGCTGCCCGGCCAGTAGCCGCACGATGGCGTCTGCGCAGGTCTTGGCTTCCTGGTTGGCGACATGGCCGGCTTTGGGCAGACCGCATTGCGCGGCGTCTCCGATGATGTGGATGCCGGCGCCCCCGCTGGCGGTGCTCTCGAAGCTGAGCACATTCACCGCCGCCCAGCGGCCACTGGTGTCGCCGGGGCCATTGCCGCCGCTCGTCAAGCCCGCCCGGGTGAGCCAGCCGTTGACGCGGCTGCCGCTGGCGCGCTGCGGCGGAATCGGGTTCACGACCTGGGCCGCAAGGGTCTTGCTGGCGCCTGCCGCGTCGCGATAGCTCACGACCTTGGTGGTGGGGTTGATCTGCAGGGCGCTCACACCCGCAACATAGGTGATGACGCCCGCATGAATCTGGTTGAATGCCTGGGTGAAGCTTGCAGCCTCGGCCTGGATGGATGAGTTTTCATCGAGCACCACGACCCGGGCCGCGCGGCCCTTGTGCGTCTTGAGGAAGTCCGCCACCAGGCAAGCACGCTCGTAAGGCCCGGGCGGGCAGCGGTAGGGTGGCTTCGGGATGGTGATGACGAAGACGCCGTCGGAAGGCATCGCCACCAGCTGATCTCGCAGCAGTTGGGTTTGCGGCCCGGCTCGCCAGGCGTGTGGCGTGCGCGTGTCGTAATCGGCCTGCGTGAGGCCGTAGGCATCGTCGAACTCGATGCCGGGTGCCAGCACCAGACGGTCGTAGGGCAGCTTCGCACCGTTGCCCAGGCTCACCTCGCGGGCCGCCTTGTCAACCGCCACCACCGATGCCCGAACCAGTTCCACCCCGTACTTGCCGGCCAGGCCGGTATGGGTGAAGCCCAGACTGCTGAGGCTGCGGTCGCCGTTCAGCACCAGACCACTCAGGATGTTGGACACGTAGGTGGTGTCGGGCTCGACCAGGGTGATGCGCAGGCCGTTGCCACCCCAGAGCCGCAGGTATTTCGCGGCGGTCATGCCGGCCATGCCGCCGCCCACCACCACCACGCGCGCGTTCAGGCCCGTGACGGCAGGCGTGACAGTCAGCAGTGCACTGTCGACCTTGTCATCCTTGTCATCACCCGCCCACCCCGTGCCGGGCACCATCGACGTGACGGCTGCAGCGCCGGCGAGCATCAGCAAACGGCGGCGAGCCAGCGCTTCCTGCATCCGATTCAAGGCTTGATTCATGGGGCGCTCTCCCGGGCTCATTGCTTGAGGTAATCGATGATCAGCTGCAGCTGCGCGCGGGTGTAGCCCTGGGCATGTGCAGCCATGATGTCGCCGCTGGCGGTCTTGGTCAGGTACTCCAGCACCTCGTCGGCGTCCTTGCCGCGGATGTTGTCGAAGCCACCGAGGCCCAGCGTGCCGTGGCACTGGAAGCAGTTCGAAGCCAGCAGCCTGCCGCTGGTGTTGGCGGGTTGTGCCACCGGTCCGCCTTTGCCGGAGCCGCTGCCGCGGTTGTCCTTCTTGTCGCTCGAAGCAACGAGCACAGCGTCTCGCGTTGGCGGCTCGGCACCTGTCTGGCTGCGGGTGGCCGCCGGCGCTGAACTCACACCGCCGCTGTACGCGGCGAGCGTGCAGGCAAAAACACAGGCCAGCCAGGGTGTGGCCTGGCGGGAAGGGCGTCGAGCTGGAATGATCATGTGCATGGGGGTTCCTTGCCGGCAATCGCGTGCTTGATCGCGCGCTTGATCGCGCGCTTGATCGCGTGCTTTGAAATGGGCTTCCAAAATAGATCGCTGACCACGCGCGGTCTGTGCGCTGTCCCACTGACGCAGCCGCCAGCACACACCCTGGGCGATCCGTCTGCGCATCAACCAGGCTCAGCGCAGGAACTGGCCTGCAACGGGGCACACTGCCCATCTCAACCGCAAAGGAATGCCATGCGCACGCGAATCCTCGTCCTGCTCTTGATCGGAAGCCTGATCACTGCCTTTGCCGCGCTCAACTGGGCTGCGTTCACGGCGCCGTCCCCGCTGTCTCTCGGCGTCACCACCATCGAAGCGCCGCTGGGCGTGACCTTGCTGGGCTTGCTCGTGCTGATGGCGCTGGTGTTCGCCGTCTACGCCGCCTTCTGGCAAGGGGCTGTCTTGATGGATGCGCGTCGGCATACCAAAGAGATGCATTTGCAGAGGCAACTCGCCGACCAGGCCGAGGCCTCGCGCTTCACCGAGTTGCGCGCCGCGCTCGATTCCGAGCTGGCCCGCCTGGCCGAGCGCATCACGGCATCTCAAGAAGCACTGCGCCTGGAGATGCGAGAGAACACGAATTCGCTGGCCGCGATGGTCGGAGAACTGGAAGACCGCCTGCTGCCACCCCACGGCGACACCGCCCGCCCCACGACGGCGCTGCTTCGCCCCTGACGACGTCCAAAGAATAGCGAGGCTTCAAACCCTGACTCCGTGGGGTCGTTCGCGGCCGGCTACCCTCCAGCACTTTTTTGCCTGCAAAAGGTTGCCTGATGGATGCCGTATCCCCGTATCAACTGAAGCCCTGGCTGGCCCAGTACGGCAGCACCGTGCCGCTGACGCTGCCGGCACCCGGCGCCACGAGCCTGGCTGCCATGGCCGACGCGGCTGCCGCACGCCATGCCAAGCGAACCGCCTTCACCTGCGTCTTGCCCAACGGCATGTACGGCAACCTGAGCTATGCGCAAGTGCAGGCCATGAGCGACCAGTTCGCGCACTACCTGCGCCGCGTGGCCGGCCTGCAGGCCGGCGACCGCGTGGCGCTGCAGATGCCCAACTGCCTGGGCTACCCGGTGGCGCTGCTGGGTGTGCTGAAGGCCGGCTGTGTGGCCGTCAACACGAACCCGCTCTACACGGCGCGCGAGATGAACCACCAGTTCGTCGACAGCGGCGCCAAGGTGGTGGTCATCGTCGACCTGTTTGCCGACAAGCTGCAGGAAGCCCTGGCCGGCACCGCCGTCAAGCAGGTGGTGCTGACGAAGGTGACCGACTTCTTCCCCGCACTCGTGGGCGGCATCGCCCACGCCGTGATGAAGTACTGGAACCGCACCGTGCCTGGGCACAGCCTGCCAGCCGTGCACACGCTGCCTGCAGCGCTGCAGCAAGGGGCTGCGGCGGCCGGGGCCGGCAGCAATACCTCGGCCTACACCCAGGCCCTGACGCACGACAGCCTGGCGCTGCTGCAGTACACCGGCGGCACCACGGGTGTGGCCAAGGGCGCCGAGCTGACCCACGGCAACCTGCTGTGGAACATGGCGCAGATGCGCGCGATGGCCGGCAGCCTGATCAATGACGGCGAAGAGGTCGTGCTGACGGCGCTGCCGCTTTATCACATCTTCGCTTTCACGGTGAACTTCCTTTGCATGTTCGACGCCGGTGCACGCAACGTGCTGGTGCCCAGCCCGCGCCCGGTGCAGAACCTGCAGCGCGCCATCGAGAACTACGGCGTGACGTGGATCACCGGGGTCAACACGCTCTACAACGCCTTGCTCAACGAAGAGTGGTTCACCGCCTATCCGCCGCGCCACCTGAAGGCGGCCGGCGGTGGCGGCGCGGCCATGCACCACGCGGTGGTCGAGCGTTTCGAGAAAGTGACGGGTGCGCCGCTGGCCGAAGGCTACGGCCTGACCGAATGCGCGCCAGTGGTGTGCTTCCAGCCGCTGCACGGCCCGCGCGTGAAGGACAGCATCGGCATCCCGGTGCCGTCGACAGAGGTCTGCCTGCTCGACGATGCCGGCAACCCCGTGGCGCTGGGCCAGCCGGGTGAACTGTGCGTGCGCGGCCCGCAGGTGATGCGCGGCTACTGGCAGCGGCCCGAGGCCACGGCGGAAGTCGTTCGCAACGGCTGGCTGCACACCGGCGACGTGGCGGTGATGACGGCCGACGGCACCTTCCGCATCGTCGACCGCAAGAAAGACCTGGTGCTGGTCAGCGGCTTCAACGTCTACCCCAACGAGATCGAAGACGCGCTGTCGCGTCACGACGCGGTGATGGAAGCGGCCGTCATCGGGCTGCCCGACAACAAGACCGGCGAGGCGGTGCACGCGTATGTGGTGCTGCGCGAAGAGATGGTGGGCAAGGTGTCAGAGGCCGACCTGCTGGCCCACTGCAAGACGCTGTTGACGGGCTACAAGGTGCCCACGCGCATCACCTTCCGCGACGAGTTGCCGAAGACGCCTGTCGGCAAGATCTTGCGCAAGGACCTGCGCAACGAAGCGTTGAAGAAGCATTGAAAAAGCACTGAGTGCCCAAGCCAGCGAAAGCTGCAAGAGCACCAAAAGGACAACGACATGTTGAGCGAAACAGAAACCCGTCTGCTGGGCGTGATGATGATGATCATCATGCTGGGCATGGGCGCAAGCCTGACCTTCAAAGATTTCGCCCTCGCGCTGCGCAAGCCGGTGGGTGTGCTGGTGGGGCTGAGTTGCCAGTACGGCTTGATGCCGCTGCTGGCTTTTCTGCTGGCCAAGGCGCTGGCACTGCCGCCGGCCTACGCGGTAGGGCTGATCTTGATGGGCTGCATGCCTGGCGGCACCACCAGCAACATCTTTGCCTACTTCAGCAAGAGCCAGCTGAGCCTGTCGATCCTGATGACGATGAGCTCCACGCTGGTGGCGATATTGATGGTGCCGCTGACGCTGTCCTTCTACAGCAGCGGCATCGAAGGCCAGTGGCAGGTGCCGCGGGCCAACGTCATCCAGGTGCTGTTCGTGCTGCTCGTGCCCACGGTCATCGGCATTGCGCTGCGCAAGTGGAACGCCAACGTCGGCGCGGTGATCGAGATGATCGGCGGCCTTCTCGGTGTGCTGGTGATCCTGTTCCTGGTGGTGAGCTGGGTGCCGCGCAATTCGCAGCTGCTGATGACCACGGGCTTCCCGGTCTATGCCGGCAGCATCGGGCTGGGCCTGGCCGGCTTCGTGCTGGGCTACGGGCTGTCCCGCCTGCTGCGGCAGGACGCCCGGCGCTCGCGCACCATCGCGCTGGAAACCGGCATCCAGAACGGTCCGCTGGCCGTGCTGATCGTGTTGCTGACGTTCACCGGCACGCAGCAGCAGGAAGTGCTGCTGATTCCGGTGCTGTACTCGCTGTTCATCGTGCTCACGTCGAGCGCGGTGACGGTCTGGTTCCGCCGCGTAACGCGGCGCGAGGAACTGGCGCGCGACGCGGCGAAGATCGGTGCGCTGAAGACCGCCTGACGACGAAGGCCGAGCGCGGTCAGGCCTGGCTGCAGCCGCACACGCCGCTCGGAAATATTGGGTGAACCTGGGGCCGCGAGACTCTGGCTAGAGCCAGCCGTTGGCGCGTGCGATGCGCGTGGCCTCGACGCGGTTGTCGGCGCCGAGTTTCTGCGCCGCCTCGTGCAGATAGTTGCGCACGGTGCCGGGCGCCAGGCCCAGCATGTCGGCGATGTCCTTGTTGCTGCGGCCTTCCTCGGCCAGTCGCAGCACCGCGCGTTCGCGGTCGCTCAGCGGGTCGGTGCCGCCCCAGGCCGCTTCGGCGAGTTCGGGTGCGACGACGCGCTGGCCCGCCGCCACGCGGCGCACCGCGGCGGCCAGTTCCTCGCTGGGCTGGTCTTTCAGCAGGTAGCCGCGCACGCCGGCGTCCAGCGCGCGTCGCAGGTAGCCGGGGCGGCCGAATGTGGTGACGATGAGCACATGCACCGGCAGCCGCTCCGCCTGAATGCGTGCCGCCAGTCCCAGGCCCGTGAGGCCCGGCATCTCGATATCCGACAGCAGCACATCGGGCCGTTCGCGCTGCACCAGGGCCCAGGCCGCCAGACCGTCGGGCGCGCGGCCCACGACTTCGATGTCGGGCTCCAGCGCGAGCAGCGCCGCCAGCGCGCCCAGAACCATGCCCTGGTCCTCGGCCACGACGACGCGGATCATGCGCTGGCCTCGGGTGCATCGTCAGGCGCGTTGCGCCGCAGCGCACCTGCCTCGCCTCCTCCTGCCCCGGCCGGCAGCGGCACCCGGGCCTGCAGCGTGGAGCCTTCGGGCGTGATGCACAGCGTCAGCGTGCCGCCCACGGCTGACAGGCGCTGGCGCATGCCGCTGATGCCGTGGCCTTCACGCGGCTGCACGGGCGACACTTGTCGAGCCAGCGCCAGCGCTGCCTCGGCGGTCTCGCGGCTGTCCTGGATCGTCAGCGTCACGGCCCCGGCCTGGTGACCGAAGTCGACCCGGCAGTGCTGCGCCATCGCGTGGCGCACGATGTTGGTCACGCCTTCCAGCAGCACGAAGGCGAGTGCGGTTTCCACAGGCGGTGGCAGCGGTTGCGCCGGGCCGTGCAGCGTGAGCGCGATGCCTGCGCTGGTGAGCGCACCACGCGCCGTCGTCAGTTCGCTGGCCAGACTCGTGGAACGTATGCCGGTGACGGCAGCACGCACATCGGCCAGCGCCGCGCGCGCGGTGCGGTGGATGTCTTCGATCTCGGCCCGGGCGCGCGCCGGGTCAGCGGCGATCAGGCGGCCCGCCAGATCGGCCTTCACGGCGACCGCGGTGAGCGTGTGGCCCAGCAGGTCGTGCAGGTCGCGTGCGATGCGTTCGCGTTCTGCCACCACGGCCAGGCGGCGTTCGCGGTCGCGCGAGGCGGCCAGTTCGGCGCTTTGCGTGGCGTAGGCCGCCGAGTACATCGAGACCATCGCCGTCATCGTGCTGAAGAAGAGGGTGGGCAGCCAGTCCCACAGGCCGATGCGCTGCAGCAGCACCAGGCTCGCCACCGCCAAGGCCACAACGGCCAGCGCCGCATAGGCCCGCTGCTGCGGCCGCACCCCGCCCAGCAGCCCGCAGGCATAGACGATGAACACGCCCCACACGCCGCCGAACGGTTGCAGCGCCAGGCCGATGGCGGCCACGGCAGCACCGCAGCGCAGCGCACGTGTGTCGCTGCGGCCGAAACCCGCCAGGTATAGCGGCAGAAACACCGCGATGCCGGCCAGCGACGCCAGCACGTCCACCAGCTCGGGCGGCCGACGCAGCCAGGGCAAGGGGTAGATCAGCAGGTAAGCCAGGAACCAGTAGCCCATGTTCCGCGTGCTGCGGTCCAGCGCCTGCAACTCCGGGGAGTCGGCCGTGGTCATCGGGGCGGTCTTCATGGGGCGGTCTTCATGGGGCCTCAGGATAGCGGCGCCGTTCCACCGCCGCGCCGTTCTTCCAGATGCGTTCGATCGCGCGCGTGGCGCGGATGTTCGTCGTCGGGTCGCCAACCACCAGCAGCAGGTCGGCGCGCTGGCCCGGGGCGATGCGGCCCCGGTCCGCCAGGCCGTAGCGGCGCGCCGGCGCCGACGTGGCCGCGCGCAATGCTTCGGTGGGCGTGAGTCCGGCGCGCACCAGCAGCTCCAGTTCGTGGTGCAGGCTCGCGCCGTGCGCCGTGCCGGGGTTGGGGGCGTCGGAACCGGCCAGGATTTCGACACCGCCCGCGTGCAGCGCGCGCACCGAGGCCAGCGCCGTATCGAGCCTGAACATCACCAGCTTCGTGCCGGGGCTGGTTTCCAGTCCACGCCTTTGGTCCGGTGTCAGATAGGGGCGGACGGCCGGGTCGGCGGCCAAGCGCTGGTTTTCTCGGGCTTCACCCGCTGTGGCCGGCAGCGTGGGGTCGAAGCCGGCGATGACGGCCAGTGTGGGCGTGACGAAGGCGCCGCGCTCGCGCGCCAGTTGCACCAGCGCGGCGTCGGCCACGCGGTCGGCGTGCACGTGCACCAAGCCGTCGGCGTGGGCTTCCAGCGCGTCGTGCGCGGCTACCAGCCGCGACACGTGCACCACAGCCAGCCGCCCGCGTGCTTGTGCGGCCGCCACCAGCGCCGCCATCGTGGCGCGGTCCAGTGACGGGAACGGGGCGCCCAGGCCGTTGGCGTCGCGTGGCTCGTAGACGATCTTGATGTAGTCCGAGCCTTCGGCCAGCCGCGCGTCCACCCACGCTGGCGCCTCGTCGGGCGTGCTGAGCGTGGGCACCGGCAGGCCGAACTGCGTGCCGTGGCCGCGTGGCGCCGTGGCCAGCCAGCCGGCCGAGAACAGGTCGGCATGCGTACGCGGTGCGAATGACGCACGCGAGCGGCGCAGCTCGCGCGCCGGGCCGGGGTCCGAGAACATGTCCAGCACCGTAGTGACGCCGAAGTTCAGCGTCTCGGCCAGCGCGTCGCCCCAGGTGTGCACATGGGCATCGATCAGGCCCGGCAGCAGCGTGCGGCCGCTGCCGTCCACCACCTGCAAGTCCGACGGCTCGGCCCCGCCAGGGCCGGCCTCGACGATGCGGCCCGCGCGCACCACCACGGTGGCCCGCTCGACGACGCGCTCGCCATCGAAGAGCCGCACGTCACGCACCACGAAGCCGGGCGCCGGCGGCGCCAGGCGCTCGTCGCCAGGCTCGGGCAGGGCCCAGAAGAAGCCGATCAGCGCCGCAGCCACGGCCAGCGCGATGCCGATGCGGCGCAGCCGCTGAACACGCGCAGTGGCGTCCACTTGGTTCATCAGCGATGCGCGCGGCGCCAGGCCCAGGCCACGGCGGCGGCAAAGGCCAGCGTGAAGCCCAGCGCCGCCGCCCCGTGCACGAGGGCGCTGCCGGTGATGTCGCGGCCGCTCACTGCCAATGCCAGCTCGGCCAGGTGGTAGCTGGGCATGGCTTGCGAGAGCGCCTGCATCCAGCCCGGGAAGAGGAACACCGGAATCCACAGCCCGCCCAGGACGGCCAGACCCAGGAACACGAGGTTGGTGACACCCATGGCCGCCGAGGCACCGAAACTGAGCCCGACCACCAGCCCCAGCAGCCCCACGGGCACGGCCGCCAGCAGGTGCACCAGTGCCAGTTGAAGCCAGGTGACGCGCGGCAGCACCACGCCCCCGGCCCAGGCCGCCAGCGCATACAGCGCCAGCAGCACCAAACCCGTGAAACCCATGCAGGTCAGCAGCTTGGCACCCAGGTACAGCGGCACGGGCAGCGGCGTCACCTGCTTCAGCGCCAGCTGCCCCGCGTCGCGTTCGTGCGCGATGCCGGCGCCGAAGGCGAACAGCGCCGGGCCGAGTGAAGCGAACACACCGTAGGTGGCCATCAGGTAGGCCTCGTTGCCGCCCCCTGGCCGTGCCAGCACGATGCCGAAGAGCGCGTAGAAGGCCAGCGGCAGCACCAGCGTCGGAATGGCGAAGGCCGGCTGACGCCAGGCCTTCAACCATTCGGCACGGGTCTCGAGCCAGAGCAGGTTCCAGCTGTTCATGCTGCTTCCTTGTGCAAGAGGTCGAGGACGGCGTCTTCCAGGCTCGTACCGGTGACTTCCAGTTCGGCCAGCGACGGGTCGGCCGCCAGCAGCGCGCGCAGAGTTTCTTCCGCGGCCAGAGTGCGCAGCGCCACATGACGGCCGCGCGGCTCGGCCGCCGTCACGCCGGGCAGGGCGCGCAGCTGCGCCAGCGGCAGGTCAGTCAGGCAGCGCAGCGAGCGCGCAGCGACGCGGCTGCGGATTTCCCCCGGCGTGCCGTCGGCCGCCACGCGGCCATTGGCCAGCAGCACCACGCGGTCGGCCAGCGCATCGGCTTCGTCCAGCAGATGCGTGGTCAGCAGCACTGCCGCACCCTCGTCGGCCAGCGTGCGTACCGCCTGCCAAAGCGCGCGCCGCGAGTCGGCGTCCAGCCCTGCGGTGGGCTCGTCCAGCACCAGCAAGCGCGGCCGACCGCACATCGCCAGCGCAAACTGCGCGCGGCGCTGCTGGCCGCCAGAAAGCGCCTCGTAACGTCGTTTGGCAAGGTCTTGCAGGCCCGCCAGTGCCAGTGTGTCCGCCAGCGGGCGCGCATCGGGGTAGTAGCCGCTTTGCAGCGCGACATGCTCGTGCACCGTGAGCTGCGGCGCGAGTGCAGCAGCCTGCAGCATGGCGCCGGTGAGGCGCCGCGCTGCCAGGCTGCCCGGCGCGTGGCCGCCCACCTGCAGCGTGCCGGCATCGGCACGCAGCCGGCCGAGCACCAGCCCCACGAGGGTACTCTTGCCGGCGCCGTTGGGGCCCAGCAGCGTGGTCACGCGGCCGGCCTGGATGTCGAGGTCGACACCCGCCAGCGCCGTCACCGCGCCGTAGCGGCGTACCAGACCCAGGCCATGAACCGGTGGCGCCGCGTGGGGCGGCTTCGATGGAGTCGAGACTGTTCGCATGCCGCCACTGTGCAGCGGCGCGGCAGGGCACGCCAGTGAGCGATGTCAGGCAGCGGGCATGACGAATGTCACCCGGTGTCGGGCTGCGCCGGCAGGGTGCGTACACAGGGCTTCACGACCCAATGCTCCGGTTCTTCAGTGCAGCCCGCCCAGCCATTGCGCCAGAGCCTGCGCGATGGGCTGGCCGGTGGCGTCTTCGTACCAGCTGTAGCCCGGGCTCGGGTTGACTTCGAAACAGTAGGTGCATCCGTCGTCTGCCAGCAGCAGATCCAGCCCCGCGAACGGCAGATTCAGCGCGTGCGCGGCGTGCACGCAGCGCCAATGGGTGTCGGCGTCCAGCGTGGTGCTGCGCAGCTCGGTGCTGCCGCCTTCGCGGCCGGCGTAGCGATAGTCCAGCCCGTCGCTGTCGACTTCGACGCAGAAGGTCCTTTCGCCCACCACATGCACGCGCACGTTCGTGCCGACCAGGCGTTTCTGGAAGAGAACCGGGCAGTGGTTCAGGGCGGTCAGGCGCTGTTTGGCCGCGGCGTCGAGCAGTTGCACGATCGAACGCACGCCACTGGCCGACTTGTAGATCAGCGGGCCATGCGCTTCCTCAAAGGCCAGCACGGCTTGAAGGTCGTTGGTGAGCAGCATCGGGGGCACCGCGAAACCGGCCGCCAGCAAGTGCTGCGACTGATACGGCTTGCTGCCGTTGCTGGCCATCGCAGAGCTTCGGTTGGCCACGTGGCCGGGCAGACGCTCGGCCACATCCACCCAGCCCTGCGTCCAGGCGCGGCAGGCCTGTCCGCGCGCGGCATCGCCAGGAAAGAGCCGCATCTCGTCCAGCGGGCGCAGATACAGGCCGGCCAGCGATTCGAGCGCGATGCGGTCACCGGTGATGTCGGTGACGCAGCCAAGGCCTTCATCACCGCCGACGCTGCTGTGCAACGGCGTGCGCTCGAACTGGCGCTGATTCAGCACCACGGTAGGCGTGCCCAGAGACGAAAGCGCCTGCAGCAGCATCTGCGTGGGCGCCTCGTCAGGCAGGCCCAGAACGGCAACCGGGTTCATAGGCATGCCGCCGTCGGCTGCAGCCCCGGCCTGGGGTCGGGCAGGGCGGTTCGCCTGGGCGCGGTTGGCGGCACGGGCATGTCCATCGCTGCGGCCAGCGCCTGAACGGCAGCGTCGCCGCCAGGCCGCAGGTCGCATTGCGCATCGGCCTGGGCGAAACGCCAGCCGGTGCTTTCGTCGCCCACCAGATAAAGGCCCAGCACACGGCAGTTCACGGCGCACGCCAGCCGCCGTGCCGCGGCGTGCCACGCCGGCCCCAAAGGCGCGCCGTTGACGCTGAAGCAGCGGCTGCCCACCACCAGCAACCGCAACAACGGCACTGAACTGGCGTGGGTTGGGTCAGGCCATGGCAACACCGGCATGTCGCAGCGCTGCGCCTGCCAGCGCCACTGCGGCGCCGACCACAGCGGCCCGCAAAGCGCCTCGGTGCTGGGCGGGTTGATGCAGCGGCTGCCCAGTCCATTCAGCCAGGCCAACAACAGCGCCTGCCGTTCCTGCGCCATGTAGTCGCGGTCGGGCGTGGCGGGCGTGACGGGCGGTACCCACGCCGCCGCCGGGCGGTGCAGCACACCGCGCAACTGCGTGCTGTCGATGCTGAACACCGCGCCACCGGCCAGCGTCACGCGCAAACGGCTGCGCGTGCCGTCACCATCGATCTGCAGCTGCCAGCGTGTGCACACCGTCAGCGCAGGTGCCGGCAGCACCAGCAGCTGCGACGCAGCCGCACCCAGCCGCTGGCGCCACAGCCGTGCCAGCCACGCGGCGCCGGCGTCTTGCAGTTCGTGCACCAGCAGCCAGTGCACGGGCTGTGCGGCATGCGCAGGGGACAGGGCGGTCATCGCGGCGCCTTGCCGTCTCGTCCAGCGTCTTGCCCGCTGTCCTGGCCATCTTCTTGCCCGCCGTATTGCTCGCCGTATTGCTCGCCGTATTGCCCGTCATCTTGAAACTGCTGCTCGTCGTAGGCGGTGGCGCCCACGTCGGGGCGCAACTCTTGCCCGATGAAGTGCTCGCCGCCTTGCGCGCCCGGCAGCATCTGCATCAGGCTGGTGACGGCATGTTCCAGCGCAGCGAGCCGGTCTTGCAGCGCCGCCGGTTGCTCGGCCGGGTTGTTGCCGCCAATGCGCACCGGGATTCGCACCTCCACCATGTCCTTGCGGTCCTTCACCTTGTCGTGGACCTTGTCGAAGTCCTTGAACTCCTTGCCTTCCTTGTTGTCCTTGACCTGGTCCTTGATGCGTTCCTTGAGAAGTTCCTTGGTGTCCTTTTCCTTGATGTCCTTGACCTGGTCCTTCAGTTGATCCTTGATGCGTTCCTTGATCAGTTCCTTGGTGTCTTTTTCCTTCCGGTCCTTGATGGCGTCCTTGGCGTCCTTGATGGACAGCTTGGGGAACAGCCGTGCATGCAGCGCACGCAGGTTGGGCCGGTTGCCGATGCGCTGCGTGGCGGGGCGGCCGGGTTCGTTCTGCTGCGGCGAGCCGGTGGCGCGCAAGGCGTCGCGCGCGGCCACTGAAGTCAGCAGCGGCTTGCCGGCCGCGCGCAGCCAGCCCTGCATCGCCGCCACCGCGCCCACCACCACCGGGCTGGCGCTCGACGTGCCCGAGAACTGGTCGGTGTACCAGGCGTTGCCGCCGCCGTTGTGCAGGTCGGCCACGCCCCAGCTGCGCCCCGTGGTGGTGACTTCGCGGCCCCAGCCCTGCACGTCGACCGCGCTGCCGTAGTTGGAAAAGTCCAGCCGCGAGCGGTCGGCGCCGTGGTTGCGGCCGTGGGTACCGGGCGGCGGTGCGCCGGCGCCCACCAGGATTGCACCGCACTGCGGGTTCGCGCGGTTGAAAGGGCTTCGCCAGCCCGCTGGAAAACCCGCTGGCCGCGTGCTGTAGATCGCGTCATCCAGGTTCTGAAAGCCGTTGCCTGCGGCCTCGACGACGATGATGCCGCGCGACGTGGCGTAGACGATGGCTGCGAAGTCATCGGGCCACCATTCGATGGCGATGTAGCCCAGCTGCCCAGAGCCGGTGGCGCGCGGGCCGGGGCGGTGAATTTCCAGCAAGATCACATCGCCAGGCAACAGTCGGTCGGCGGCCTTGCGGATGGCTTGCGCCGAAGAATTGCCGATGAAGGAGATAGCCGACACCCGCGCATTCGGTGATATGCCGTGCACGCCCATGCCGTTGACGTCACCGCCGATGACGCCGATGACGGCGGTGCCGTGGTCGGTGTCGGTGGCGTTGCTGCCGTCGAGCAGGCCGCCGCTGTTGGCCAGAAGGTCTTCGTGGCTGAAGTTCCAGCCCCATTCCAGGTCGATGACGCGCACGTTGTCGCCGCGGCCGCCGGGCTTGGTCCAGGCAAAGCGCGCGTCGATGCCACCGGGCGCCACTTCCAGGTAACCCTGGCGTGCGATGAAGTCGGGCGTGGCTGCCGGGCTCATGTCCGTGGGCGCGGCACGCGGCATGTCGCCGTGCAGCTCTTCGCGGTCCATTTCCGGCGGCTCGCCTGGCGGCTTGTAATAGGCACCCAGCACGCCGGGTTCAGACAAGAGGTCTTTCAGCAACTTTTCTGTGTTAGCCACCTTGCCCACCAGGTGGTAGAACGTGGCCGGGTCGGGGTGATCAGGTGCCGCAGCGCGCACGCTGGGGCTGATCCAGGCTTCCACGCGTTCCTCGGTGGCGCCGAACAGCGGCTGCATTTCGAGCTTGGCCGATTTCAGCAGAGCTTTCAGAGAGGTCGACGCACCGGCGGGTGCGGCCAGGCCGGGCGATGAACGCAGACCCGCTTGGGGCCGGGCCACCACGATGATTTCGGGCGGCGAATGCAGTTTACGAGCCATGTTTCAGTGTCCTCTAACGCGCGGCATCTAGACCGGTTGTGTGGGCATGCGCCGCGCGGCACGCCAGGTCCGTTTCAGGAGCGGCGATAGTGGGCGATGCCGGGGCGCCGGGACAGACCAACAGTTAGGGGTCACGCACCCCCATGTTCGTACACGATGCGGCTCAGGGCTGGCGCGTATGCTGTTCCGCATGGAAGCAGTGGTGGCCTTGTTTACCGGTTGCAGCGACCGCGCTCTGCAAGCGCTGGCGGCGCAGGCAGGGGCCCGCGTGAACGCCATGCACCCCGGCGCGCGCGACGCCGAAGGCCAACGATGGTGGCTGGTGAATTGCGCCGACGCACCTGGGCTCGTGGCCCTGGTGCAGGCCTTGCGACAGCACGTCGATGTGGAAGCTGCGTACATCAAGCCCGAAGGCTCTGCGCCGCAGCGCTGAAACTTGATCTGGCCTGTTCCGATGCAGCGCTAGAAACTGCCGCGAATTGCCGGCGCTTGTCGGTGATGGCGCGGGCGTCAGCAATGGCGATGGCGACGGCGTGGCCGAGCGTCGATCAGCGCGCCCGCGGTGCCCGGACGTCACTGTCTCAGCGCAGCCCGGCAGGACCCAGTGGCGCCATTGGGTCGGGCACAGCGATTGCCACCACCTGGGCACTTCCCTCATCAGGGGAAAAAGCCTGCTCCCGCAAAGAGCCATGTCTGTGACGTCCAGCCGACGCGCCCACCACCATCAACAGTGACAACGAGAGAATCCCTATGAGTCTGTTCAGCGCCATCCTCAATAAGCTCGGTTTCGGCTCCAAGCCTGATGTCGCCACGCCAGCGGCCACCAAGACTGCGGAATCCGCCGCTCACGCCGCACCTGCAACTGCACCGGCACCGGCACCGGCGCCGGCGCCATCAGCACCCGCGATGTCGAAGGTGGACGTAGTCGCCAAGATGGAAGCCCTCGCCGCGGCGAGTTCGCAGAAGCTGAACTGGAAAGTGTCCATCGTCGATTTGCTCAAGCTGCTCGGGCTGGATAGCAGCCTGAATGCTCGCAAAGAACTCGCAGTCGAGTTGGGATGCCCGTCGGAGAAAATGGGCGACTCGGCCCAGATGAACATGTGGCTTCACAAGACTGTGTTGCAGAAAATTGCCGACAACGGTGGCAACATTCCGAAAGAGTTGCTTTAGGCAATTTGCGGGCTGCATTCGCGAAACGCGCGTCGATCGCGCCCACCCAGTCTCGCCTTCAGGCTCTTTGCCTGGGAACCTGGGATAACACTGCCCGCGCCGGAAGGCGAATTGCGGTTCTATTTCAGGGAAATTTGCCCTTCGATCGAATCGTCCAATGTTTTGCCGATCGCCGCCCCGACCAGCATCTTGGCGCCTGCTATCAATGAACCGTGCTTGTTATCCCAGTAGTAACCTCCGGTGGGCTGGACACGGATGACAGTGATGCGCGGATCGTCCTCGCCTTCGGTGAACCACGTTTTGAGAACCGGATTCCACAATTCTCGTATCTTTGATTTATCTTGCGAAATTGCGGCCGTTCCATCCAGCACCAGAAACCCTGCGTTCTCTGACACCTGGAAGAACAGACGCACCCCAGGCGATTGAGATATCTCCACGTTCTTGTGACTGTCCAGAGCGCTTAGAAACCACAGATGACCTTCATCGTCCACCTCCTGCACACTCATGGGACGCGTGGATTCTGAGCCGCCATGGCTCAGTGCGGTGCAGAAGAAACAAGACTGATTCTTCTCGACCGTCTGCTTGATCCTTTCGACAGCCTTCGCGTCGCTCAAATTTTCATGATTTTGGTCAGACTGATGGGCATTGATCGAATTCATGCGG
>JBBSCV010000036.1:0-17016 GCA_038249925.1 Burkholderiales bacterium | reverse complement strand
GTCGACCTCGCGCTCGGCCTGGTAGCGCGCCAGCACGGTGGGTATGTCTTCGCCGATTTCCTTGAACAGGCGCGTCAGCTCGATGGCATCTTCAAGAGCCAGCTTGGTGCCGGAGCCGATGGCGAAGTGCGCGGTGTGCACGGCGTCACCCATCAGCACCGCGTGGCTCTTGCCGTTGAAGTGATGCCAGGTCTTGCAGCGCACGCGCTGGAAGTTGATCCAGGCGCTGCCGCGCTTCGACTCATCAAGATGACGCGCATTGCTCATCAGCTTGTGGCCATGCAGGTGATGTGCAAACACCTACTCGCAGAAAGCCACGCTCTCGTCCGGGCCGGCCTGGTCCAGGCCATGCGCCAGCCATACGTCTTCCGGCGTCTCGACAATGAAGGTGGTAGTGCTGTCGTCGAACTTGTAGACGTGGGCCTGGAACCAGCCGTGCTCGGTCTTTTCGAACAGGAAGTTGAAGGCGTCGAAGAGCTGCGTCGTGCCCAGCCAGATGAAACGGTTGGGGCGCGTCACCACATCGGGCTGGAACACTGCCGCGTACTTCTGGCGGATGCGTGAGTTCACGCCGTCGCTGGCGATGACGAGGTCGGCGTCGGGGTAGTCCTCGTCGCTGTCCGCTTCGGTTTCGAAGACCAGCTCCACCCCCACCGCTTCGCAGCGGTGCTGCAGGATGTTCAGGAGCTTCTTGCGGCCGATGCCGACGAAGCCGTGGCCGCCACTGCGGATGCAGTGGTCCTTGAAGTGCAGTTCGATGTCGTCCCAGTGGTTGAAGGCCACCTCGATGTGGTCGGCCGACTCGCGGTCCCACAGCCGCATGTTCTCCATCGTCGCGTCGCTGAACACCACGCCCCAGCCGAAGGTGTCGTAGGGGCGGTTGCGCTCCACCACGGTGATGCGGTGCGCGGGGTTCAGCTGCTTCATCAGCAGCGCGAAGTAGAGGCCGGCGGGGCCGCCGCCGATGCAGACGATGCGCATGCACTGTGCCGGTTGCCCGGACCGTTGAGGGGGCCACAATTGTTACCGTGCACTGCTTTACAAGTAAAGCATTCGCCGTGCGCGCGACAGCCCGCCCGGCGTCGCTGAAAATGACGCCATGAATGCCCTTGCCAACACTCCCGCTGCAGCTTCGCTGCCAGCGTTCGTTCAACCGCTGTCGCACGGCGTGCACGCCATCGACACCGGATTCCATCGCGATGCTTTCGACGCCGCCTATCTGATGGTGGAGAACGGCCGTGCCGCGTTCATCGACACCGGCACCAACTTCGCGGTGCCGCGGTTGCTGGGCGCGCTGCAGGCGCTCGAGCTGAGTGTGGACGCCGTGGACTGGGTCATCCCGACCCATGTTCACCTCGACCACGCCGGGGGCGTGGGCCTGCTGATGCGGCACTTGCCGAACGCCCGGCTGCTGGTGCACCCGCGCGGCGCGCGCCACCTGATTGATCCGTCCAAGCTCTGGGCCGGCGCGATGGCGGTGTACGGTGAAGATGAGATGAAGCGCTCTTACGGCGAGTTGCTTCCGGTTCCGGAGGCGCGCGTGCTGAACAGTCACGACGGACAGGTGGTGGAGCTGGCAGGCCGGCCGCTCAAGCTCATCGACACCCCCGGCCACGCGCGCCACCACCACTGCATCTGGGACGAAGCCAGCCGGGGCTGGTTCACCGGCGACACCTTCGGCCTGAGCTACCGCGAGTTCGACACTGACAAGGGCGCGTGGATCATGCCCACCTCGACACCGGTGCAGTTCGAGCCCGAAATGCTGCAGGTGTCTGTTCTGCGGCTGCTGGACGCAGAGCCGGCGTGCATGTACCTCACTCACTACGGCCGTGTGGGTGCAGAAAACGGCGACGTGCGGCGCCTGGGCGCTCTGATGCTGGGCCTGCTGCAGGAGATGGTGGCCCTGGGCCGCCGTGTGCAGCAAGCGCCCGAACGCCACCAGGCGCTGATGGACGGGCAGCTGCAGATCTTCAGCGCCAGCCTGGCCGCGCATGGCTGCACCAAGACCCCGGCCGAAGTGGCCAGCCTGCTTGCCATGGACCTGGAGCTGAACGCCCAGGGCATGGCGGTATGGCTGGACAGGCCGGCGGCATGAACAGAACACCACGAACACAAGAGAGGAACACCGACATGCCCAGCAACAACGTTCACTTCGGCCTCGGCGGCCACGTGGTGGTCATCACCGGCGGCTCGCAAGGCATCGGCGAGGCCTGCGCGCGCCGCCTGGTGCGCGACGGCGCCGCCGTAGCGCTGTGGGACATGGCCGACGAAGCCGGCCGGCGCCTGGCCGATGAGCTGAACGCCGGCGGCGGCCAAGCGCTCTACCAACACTGCAACGTGGCGGACAAGGCCGATGTGGACGCCGCACTGGCCGCCACGCTGGCGCGCTTCGGGCAGGTGGACGGCCTCGTGAACAACGCCGGCATCTTCAAGGCCGCGCCCTTCCTCGACATCACCGAAGCCGACTGGGACGCGGTGATCAACGTCAACCTCAAGGGCAGCTTCCTGGTCGGCCAGGCGGTGGCGCGCGAGATGGTGAAGCGCCAGCGCGGTGCCATCGTCAACATGAGCTCGGTGAACGGCACGCTGACCATTCCCAGCATCGCCAGCTACAACGCCAGCAAGGGCGGCGTCAACCAGCTCACGCGCGTGATGGCGCTTTCGCTGGCCGACCAGGGTGTGCGCGTGAACGCCGTGGCGCCAGGCACCATCGCCACCGAGTTGGCCAAGAGCGCGGTGCTCACCAGCGACGAGGCCAAGGCGCGCATCATGAGCCGCACGCCGATGAAGCGCCTGGGTGAACCGGAAGAGATCGCCGACGTGGCGGCCTTCTTGCTGAGCGATGCCGCCAGCTACATGACGGGCGAGATCGTCGTCGTCGACGGCGGGCGCATGACGCTGAACTACACGGTGCCGGTGTAGGCCAGCGGCGCGGGCTGCAGGGCCCGGGTCAAGGCCGCGGCTTGACCGCCCCGCAGTCAGCCGCCAGCCAGCGGCCCGTGTGGTTCATCTCCATGCGCACGGGCTTGCCGCCTTCCTGCGCTTCGATGACCGTGCGACCGCGGTGGGCCTTGGGGCTTTCCAGCGTGTACTCGCCTTCACCCTTGGCTGGATGCTTGCCGGTGCACGTGAACTTCATGCGCAGCGTGTTGCCGCTGCGCTGCACGACAGTCTGCTTGCAGTCGCCTTCAGACGGCGGCGGCATTTCGTCGCGCGCGGCCTGCTCGGGCGTGAGGCACACCTTCGCGACGATGGCAGGTCCGCCAGCCCCGGCGGCCATGCCCATGTTCATGCCCTGCGCAGCCATCATGGCTTCCATCTGCTTGCGCTGTTCGGGCGGCATCCCGGCCAGCTCTTTCTGCATGCGCGCCATGCCCTCGGCCATGCGCGGGTCGCTGCTCTTCATCGTCATGCTGTGTTCCCACAGGCCGGGCGCGAGCTTTTGTGCCTGAGCGGGCGCGCCGGCCAGCAAGGCCGCCACCGCGACGACGCTGAAAACGGTGAGGGGGGGACGCTTCATCACGGGCTTCATCACGGGCTCTCCTTGTCGGCAACGCCAGCGCTCACCAGATCGGCCATGGCCTGCGCCTCGGGGGCGCCTTCGGCCAAGCCAGCGGCCACGCCCAGGCGGTCAGCGTCGGTGCGGTTCTGGCTGATTTTCCACTTGCCCACCAGCCTGTCCACCACGATCTCTATGCCGACGATGGCGCGCAGCATGGACTGCAGGTAATCAGAAGGCGCGTCGCTCACGGCCCAGGGCTCGGCCCGCGGCGTTTCGTGGCGGTCGGTGAGGCGGCTTACCAGCGCATGCAGCCAGGGCGCGTCTTCCACCGCATGCAAAGTGCCATGCGCGTGCACCACGGTGTAGTTCCAGGTTGGCACCACCTTGTGCGTGGCAGCCTTGCTGGGGTGCCAGCTGGGTGAGATGTAAGCCTGCGGCCCACTGAAGACCACCAGCACGCGCTGCGTCGCTGCGGTGCGCCACAGCGGATTGGCGCGCGCCACATGACCGTGCAGCGTTTGCGTGGCGGCATCGAACTCCAGCGGCACATGGTCGGCGGTCGCTTCACCGTTGTGCAGGGTGACCAGCGTGGCCAGCGGGTGTTCACGCATCAGCGCGTGCAGTGGCGCCGGGTCGTGCTGCGCGAAGTGGGCAGGCAGGTACATGGCGCGCGCGGGCCTAAATCTGGTGCCTAACAGGCGCTTACCAGTCGCCGACGTTCGGCATGGACGTCCAGGGCTCGGCCGGCGTCAGGGCCGGGCCGGCCTGCAGCAGTTCGATGCTGATGCCATCTGGCGAGCGCACGAAGGCCATGCGGCCATCGCGCGGCGGGCGGTTGATGAGCACGCCGTGGTCCATCAGCCGCTGGCAGATGGCGTAGATGTTGTCGACGGCATAGGCGACGTGGCCAAAGCAGCGGCCACCGGTGTAGACCTCGGCGGTGCCATCGGGCGCGGGCCAGTTGTAGGTGAGCTCGATCTGCGCCGCGGGATCGCCGGGCGCCGAAAGATACAGCAGCGAAAAGCGCCCTTGTTCGTGGTCGGTGCGGCGTGCCACCTCCAGGCCGACGGCGTCACGGTAGAAGGCCAGCGACTTGTCGATGTCCGTCACGCGGACCATGGTGTGCAGGTATTTCATCGCTGCGATTGTCGCGCTGCCCCGGACATCTGCCAAACGCCCTTCAAGCCGCGTTCATCGCGACTTGAAGGGAGTTCGTGCGTCTTTCTGGCAGCTCGGCACCATCGTGCCTGCAAGGGCGTCGATCTACCGCCGAAGCTCTAAGCTCATGCTCCATCTCCCGGGCCGAAAAGCGTCAGGCCGCCGCCGCGCCGAGGTCCGGTCTGTGGCCGACCGTCGCTCTGCGGGGGAGCCGTCCACTGATCCTGGGCAGCGGTGCGGATTGCACCAACTCGACACCGGCCCGTTCTGCGGCCAAAACGCTCGTCACCGTCAACTGCCACGGCAGTTCGTGGGTCAACCGGTTGGCGCTGCTGATGGCGGCGCACTCGGTTTCCAGTGCGAGCTCGGCGTCGAGAAACAGCACGTTGGTGATGATGGTGTTCGGGTCCCGCAGCATGAGCACCCCATCCCGGAGCTCGACCCACTCCCAAGCGAACCCGAGCGTCATCGCGCCGATGGTCGCAGACCACACGGTTTCGCCACGGGGGCGTGCCCCCTTGCCCATTTGCCGGTCTTCGAGAACAACTGTTTGAACATGTGAAAAGGTTGGCCATTCGGCACAGCTTTCCGGCAAACGCCATTCATACTTCAACCATGAAAATACATGCCAGGCTCGAATTTCCACAAGATGCCCCTTAACGTGATGACAGGGTTTGAATCTTGCAGAACCTCGGCGTTGTTCGCAACCTACAAACTTTGGTAGCCATCGAAGGCCCTGTAAGCAGATGAAGCAGAAGGATTACCAAGACGTGCGCGAGTCGTCCGACCGCGCCACCTTCGAGCAGCGGCTGATCGCATTCGCCCAGAAGATGGATTTCGGGATCGTCTCGGCAGCCCTGGCCATCGAGCGTCCGGGCAGGAAGGCCTCCTACGTCGCCATCGGCAACACGCCCACCGCGTTCTACGCTGCTTCGCAGAGCATGGAGAACACACAGCGCGACCCGGTTCATCGCCGGCTGAAGACCTCGGACCTGCCCTTCACTTACGACCAAAGCCTGTACGTCCAGGAAGACGCTGCAGATCTTTGGGACTTGCAGGCTCCCTTCGGCTATCGGACAGGCATCGCGATGGCCCTGCACATGTCCGGAGGAAGGCACTTCCTGCTGGGCGTGGACCGCCACGATCCTCTGCCCAAGGCGGACTCGAAACTCACGCGGATGATCGCCGACTTGCAGTTGCTGGCCGTGTACGCGCAGGAGACGGCAGTTCGCTTGTTCGCGGACGCGGATGAGGCGGCAGCAGCACCCACCGAGCGACTATCGCCCAGGGAGAAAGAGGTGCTGAAGTGGACCAAGGATGGCAAGTCGGCCTGGGAGATAGGGCAGATCCTCAATCTGTCCACGCACGCGGTGACCTTTCACCTGCGAAACATCTCCAAGAAGCTGGGTGTCTCCGGCAAGCACATGGCCGTGCTGAAGGCAATGTCGCTGCGCCTGATCTGACGGGCTGAGGTTTGGCGCCGGTTTGGCGCAGGTTTGGCAGCGGCAGCTCGGGGGCTGGGCAGGCCCGGCTTGCACATCACCGGGCGACAGCCTGATGATTCGGTCAGCAGCTAGCACAGAGAGGTTCGATCCGTCAACCTGTCAAGGTTTGCAGCTTCTAGGTTCTGCGATTTCTTGCTCAAATTGAGTCCAAGGTCGCTGTTGACCGAAAACCGCTCTGGAGAGCAAAGATGCGCAACACCACTTTCGAAGCGAGTTCTTCATTCCCTTACACCGGGGGCTGGCTGACATTCTTTGACTGGTTGTTCGGCGGGGCCTGAGCAAACGAGTCAGACGCTCGACAACGTGCGGTTCTGAAGGCTGATCGGGCCTGGCCTGATCAGCCTTTCCTGTTTTGCGCTCGCCGCGCGTGCTGCGTGGCCTGCCTCTTGACGCTGAGGGTGCCGCGATTCAGTCGTTCAGCGCAGACCCACCGTGCGCAAGGCCAGGTGGTGAAGGCGCGAACCGGCATCGGCCAGCCCTTCCACCACCGAGAAGTGATTCAGCCCGGGCAGCGTCTCACACACCGGAACCGCAGTCGGGCCCCAGACGTCGCGGATCAGCGCGTTCTGGCGCAGGAATTCGTCGCTTTCTTCCATGCCCACGGTGGTGAAGAGCCGTCCGCTTTTGGGGCGCGGAAAGAACGCCGGGCTCAGCCTTCGCACGGTGGCCGGCGTGAGTTGCAGGTCAGCCTGCAAGGAAGGCACCTTGCGCAGCGGCTCCAGGTCAAAGAGGCCTGAGATGGACAGCGCTGCATGCAGCGGCTGTGCCGGCAGTGCAACGTCCACATCTTTCCACCGACATGAAAGCAGCATGGTGGCCAAGTGGCCGCCTGCCGAATGGCCCACCAGGCCAATGCGCGAGTTGTCGGCGCCGTACTGTGCTGCGTGATGCCACACCCAGGCCAGGGCACGCGTCATCTGCAGCGCGATGTGTTCGATGTGAACCACGGGGCACAACGCGTAATTGGGCAACACCACGGTTGCTCCCGCGGCATTCAAGGCGGGTGCGATGAAAGAAAAGTCGCCCTTGTCCAGCGAACGCCAGTAGCCCCCGTGGATGAACACGAGCACCGGCGCGCCGCTGGCATGCGAGGTGTTGGCGGCGGGAAAGATGTCGAGCTTCTCGCCCGCTCCGTCGCCATAGGCCAGGTCGATGTATGCCGCACTCTTGCCACGCACCAGCTGAGAGGCCTGCGCCCAGCGCGAAAAATGCTGCGCGTGCTGGGGCACGCGGTCGCGGTTGTTGTACTGGGCTTCCAGCCAGGCGGGGTTGTTGCGGGCACGCAGTGTCGTCATGGCAACTGGCCTGTCTTGGTAGTGAACGGCATGTTAGCGCCGCCTGCCGCCGCGCAGCCCGGTGCTAGAATTTTGGCGGTTCATTGGGGGTGTAGCTCAGCTGGGAGAGCGTCGCGTTCGCAATGCGAAGGTCAGGAGTTCGATCCTCCTCATCTCCACCAATTGCTGTTGGCCGACAGGGTTCTCACCTGCTCCCGACGACAGCAGCCTCGCGCCAACGGGTAGCGAGTCGCGAAAAGCAGGCATGGAGATTGCCCACCTCGGCCAGAGTGCCCTCTGCGTGCCAGAGAACCGCAGACGCGCACTTGTTGCCCTGAAAAGAAGCCCGTGTTCAACTTGGTAGATGGCGCCCATGCGAGTTCTGGTGGTCGAAGATGATCCGATCCTCGCTTTGACCGCGGTGATGACGCTGGAGAGCGCCGGCTACGACGTCGCCGGCCCAGCCCATGACTGCGCCCAAGCCATGGATTTTGCGGGCGCGCAGCAGCCCGACTTGGTGTTGATGGACATCAACCTCGCCGGTTCGGATGAAGGTTTGTATCTGGCGCGGGATTTATGGATGCTGCATGGCATCCCTTCCCTCTTCGTCAGCGGGCAACTGTCTACAGCTCGCGCGAACAAGGGCGACGCGCTTGGGCTCTTGAGGAAACCATACGAACCGCAGGAGTTGGTCGACGCTGCTGCGGTCATTCAGGCGGTTCTTGGTGGGTACTCCGTGCCTCCTCCGCGGGTCCCGGGAGCGATGGAATTGTTTGACGGCCCCACTCGGATCTGAGAGCGAGAAGTCCATGGCATTGGAGCCACCCAACGGCGTCGCTGTCCACATGGTCGATGCGGAGTTTCGAGAGCTTGCTGACAACGCCCCTGTCATGATTTGGCGGTCCAGACCCGACAAGCTCTGCGATTGGTTCAACAAACCATGGAGGACCTTCGCAGGAAAAACCAACGAACAGCTCTTCGGCTACGGGTGGGCCGAGGATGTTCACCCCGGCGACTTCGAGCGGTGCGTCGCCATTTACGAAACGGCGTTCGACGCGCGCGAATCCTTCACCATGCCCTACCGGCTCAGGCGTCACGACGGCGAGTACCGTTGGCTTCTGGACAACGGTTCGCCGTTCTATCGTGGGGGCGAATTCGCCGGTTACTTCGGCAGTTGCGTCGATATCACCGAGCAGCGCGAGCTGCAGGAGCATCAACAGGTCTTGCTCGCCGAGCTGAATCACCGGGTCAACAACAACCTGCAGCTCATCCTGTCGTTTCTGGCGCTGTCAAAAGCCAGAGCCCACGGAGAGGAAGCGAAAACCCTTCTTCAGTCGGCGATGACCAGAATTCGAGGCGTCGGCTTGGTTCAGGACCAACTGCACAAGAGCCATTCAGGCACAGTGGACCTCTCTGAATACTTGCCGGGCATAGCCCGCACAGTGCTGGTAGCAGAAGGCGACGGGTCCGCGTGCCTGGAGTCGAAAGTAGAGCCAGTTGCAGCGCCTTTCTCACTGGCATCCACCCTCGGGTTGATCGTCAATGAGCTTGTGACCAACTCTTTGAAGCATGGTCGCGCAGCCGACGGAAGCCTGAAGCTCAACATTGCGGTGAAAAGAGTCGACGAGAGCTTTGTCGAAATCGCTCTCGGTGATTGCGGGCCCGGGTTCGCGGAATGTTCGACCGCCGCATCCGGCTCCGGACGAGGATCCGGACTTCTGGATGCACTGGCCAGGCGTTGCGGCGCGGCTCTTGTAAGAACGAACAATCCGGGCGCCACCGTGTCATTGACTTTGAAGCTGCTGGCGGTTTAGGCCAAGGCCATGTGGCTTGCTTGATCAGGGAACTCGAGTTCAGGTGAATCTGCCGCCACCTTTCAGAAAGTCGGACTCATCGCTATCGGAGTGCGATTCCGCCAATTCGCCAGCGACGCCACAGGAAAGCGCTGAAACGTCTGCGCTGCGTGTCATGGTCGTCGACGACAACCTCGACGCGGGCGAGATGCTGCGTGAACTGCTTGAGCTTTGGGGCCATGCCGCATGCGTTTGCTGCGACGGGCCGACAGCGATCGAGTTCGCGGGCCGCTGGTTGCCGCATGCAGTGCTGCTGGATATCGGGCTTCCCGGGATGTCCGGACACGAGGTGGCAGGGCGACTGCGCCGGCTGTTGCCGCCTCCACTGCTGCTCGTTGCCGTGACCGGTTACGGGGCGCCTGGCGATCATCTCGCCAGTCGCGAAGCCGGCTTTGACATGCACTTGACCAAACCCGTCGACTTTGACGAACTTCAGGCGCTGCTCGATCGGCACGCTGCCGCGACCTTGTCCGGAATCGCGATCGGAGACAGTCTCTGAGCGTGGGTTGCTGCGCGAACTGCCGGCCGGCCGGCCGGTCAGTGTGGCGGCTTCGGCTGCGGGCACTTGCAGCGCAGCTACGACGCCCTTGCTGATCTGTCAACAAGCGCCCTCACGGTGTCCGGTGCAACGGCTTCGGGGCATGGTGCTAGGCAGCGCAGCCCGCGCAAGATCGGCGTCGTGAAGGGGCTTGGGCATGCGTCTATGGTCTGCAGGCTGAAGACACGAAGGAGCAACTGGATGGCACTGGGCTGGATAACGGTTTTGAAATTGGTGCCATGGGGTGACGTGATCAAGAACGCGCCCGTCATCGCCGATGGTGCAAAGAAACTGTGGGACACCGTGGGGGGCAAGCCGCGGGCGGCCGAAGGCGCCTCGGCCCCTGGCAGCGAACTCGCTGCTGCGCAGTCTGCCCGGGCGGACCCGGATGTCGTGACCTCCATGCAGGCCAGGCTGGCCGAGGCCGAGGCATCGATTGCACAGCTGAACGAGCAGATGCAGGCCTCATCGGCGCTCATCAAGGCGCTGGCGGAGCAAAACGCCGAGCTGATACAGCGCATCGAGATCAACCGCGTGCGCACTTTGTGGGTCGTGGGCTTGCTGCTGGTGATCGGCGCGATCGCCGGCCTGAACCTGGCCGTGACGCTGTCGGGTAACGGGTAACAGGACGACTTGCGCCGCGGCCGCGTCGAACCCTTCGTTCGGGTGTTGAACAAGAGTGTGATTGCGGCTGGCCCACTGCGGCGCGGCTTGCTGGCCGTGTCGCGTTCCGTGTCTCTTTCCGTGCCTCTTTCTGTGCCTCTGGCCCATTCATTGAGCCTCGTCCCCATGCCGGCATGGGCCAGTGACGACTGCGACGCGCCGGGTGGAACGCTGGCAGTCACGCAAAGCGGTGCGGCAGATGGCGGCTCGTCAGGGATGCCAGATCCAGCGGCTGAAGATCGACGACGGTTGCTACGAGCTGCGCGGCACAGACGACCAGGGTCGCAGCTTCAAGACCAAGATCGATCCGGAAACCCTGAAGGTGTTGAAGATCAAACAGAAAGACGACCACGGCAAGAGAGAACACGGACCGTGATCCTGCGCGGGTCGCGACTCAGACCTGAAGGTCGCCAACCGGCCAGCCCCACCCCATCCACACCGGAGCGTCCCCTTGTCCAAACACCTCTTGACCACCTTGGCCGCCGCCAGCGCACTGGCCATGACCCTGCTGCCCACGCTGGCACACAGCCGCCAGGTCACGCTGACCGCGCAGCTCAACAGCTACGGCGGTGACGGCGCCTAACTGGCCGCCGACCTGGCCGACGCACAGATCGATGCGGGCTACGAGATCCGCATCGACGCCGCTGCAGAGGACATGCGCGACAGCCCGTCAGAGATCCGCGTGCCGCTGTCCACCGCCAACGCCGGCAAGCCGCAGGCTGGCAAGCAATACATCCAGTCGTTGACCTTCCAGCTTCCCTGACTGCCGCGGGCATGGGCTGGAAAGCCATCCACCGTTGGCTGGGCCTGACGGCAGGAACCCTGGCGCTGGTGCTGGGCCTCGGCGGCGCCTTGCTGGCCTTCGCTCCGGTGCAGCAGGCCTGGCAGGCCTCCGCAGCGCCCGGCGATCTGTCGGTGGCCACGCTGATGGCGCGTGTCGTGCAAAACGTGCCGGGCGCGGAGGAAATCCGCCGCCTGCCGTCGGGCGCTCTCGTGTTGTTCAGCTTCGACGGCGACCAGGCGCTGACGTCCTACGTCGACCCGGCCGATGGCCGGGTGCTGGGCGCCTGGCAGGCCTCGACGCTGCCGCGCTGGGTGAAGAACTTGCACCGAACGCTGTTGTTGGGCGACGCCGGGCGCTGGAGCGCATCCACCAGCAGTCGAGCCAGCAGTTCGCGCGCTGGGGCGAGGCCCTGGCGCATGCGCTGGGCGAGCCCCTGGTGCTGAACCATGTGCCGCGTGTGCCGCCCACCACCGCGCTCACCCTCGTGTCGCGTCAGAATTTCTCGCCGCCCGCGGGAACAGCGTCGCCGGCCTCGGCGATCCTGCGCTTTTCCTGGCCGGTGCAGAGCCTGGGCGAGCACCCTGCGCGGGCTCGGCCTGGCGCACTTTGCGGCTGGCGGTCTGGTGGGTGTCGTGTCGCCGGCGTCGGCAGTGCCGCGCTCCTACTCGCTGGCGTCGGGCCGGGAAGACGGATTCGTCGAAATCTGCGTCAGCCAGACGCCCGGTGGCCTGCGCTCCACGCATCTGCTAGGTCTGCAGCCGGGAGACCGCATTGAGGCCTTCATCCGTTCCAACCCCGGCTTTTCACTGCCACGCACGCGGCGTCCGGTGGTCTTGATCGGGGCGGGCAGGGGCGTGGCACCGCTGGCCGGTTTCATCCGCCGCAACGACCGCCACGTGCTCATGCACCTGTACTTCGGTGGCCGCCATCCGGCGCGGGATTTCTACTTCGGCGCCGAGACAAAGCGCTGGCGCGGTGATGGGCGTCTGGCGACGGTGCACACGGCGTTCTCGCGCGTGCCGGAGAGCGGCGGCTATGTGCAGGATGCGGTGCGCCGCGACGCCAAGCGCCTGCGCCGCCTGGTGGCTCAGGGCGCGATCCTGCGTGTGTGCGGCGGGCGCGCCATGGCCCAGGGGGTGACCGAGGCGCTGGACGCCGTGCTCGCGCCACTGCGCCTGAGCGTGCTGCAGCTCAAGGCGAAAGAGCGTTATGCCGAAGACATCTTCTGAGCCGGCTGCGCCCTGCGAGCGGTTCACCCTGCATGGCACGACCATGGGGACACGCTGGTCCGCCAGCGTGGACGCGCATGCCGACCGCGCCCTTGACCTGGCGGCACTGCGCCGAGATCTGGCAGTCGCGGTGCACCTGGTGGAACAGCAGATGTCGCCCTGGAAGCCCGACAGCGACCTGATGCGCCTGAACCGTGCGCCCATGGACACCTGGGTGGACTTGCCCGCCGAATTGCTGCAAGTGCTGGCCTGCGCGCTGGACATTCGCCGCCTGAGCGCGGGCGCGTTCGATCCGGGCGTGGGTGCGCTGGTGAACGCCTGGGGATTCGGCGCTGTGCGCGACGCGCCCGACGCCGCAGCGATCCAGGCCGCACGCCAGGCTGCACCGCGTCCGGCGCATGAGGCCCTGATCCTCGACCAGGCCGCAGGCCGCGCCCGCAAGCGCGCGCTGCTGCAGTTCGACCTGTGCGGCATCGCCAAGGCCTATGCGGTCGATCACATGGTTGCCGTGCTGCAACAGCACGGGGTGCAGCATGCGCTGGCGGCGCTGGATGGCGAATTGCGCGCCGTGAGCAGCCAGGCCAGCGGTGAGCCGTGGGCCGTGGCGCTGGCGCGCCCCGAGACCGGGCGCCGTGCGGCGCATGGCGTCATCGAACTGCAGGACCTGGCCGTGGCCACGTCAGGTGACTACCGACGCTATCTGCAGGTCGGCGATGCGCGCCTGGCGCACACCATGGACCCGCGCCGCGCCGCGCCGGTGAACAACACGGTGGCATCGGTCACCGTGCTGGCCCGCAGTTGCATGCACGCTGACGCCTGGGCCACCGCCCTGCTGGTGGCCGGCCCGGGTGAAGGCCTGGCCCTGGCGCAGCGCTTGGGGCTGGACGCACTGTTTCCTGCTGCGCCGTGCTGAAGGCCTGGTGGAGATGGGGCTGGGCCGGTTTGGCATGTCCGCGGTGCAGTCAGGCCCGGCATGCCAGGCCACGGATTGAAGCCGCCCAGCCATCAACGTATTGAATGCGCAAGCCATGCGCCGCAGCGCTTGCGCCGGGCGACTGGCAGGCCTGCGACTTGCCTGTGACTCGTGCTTCCTCGGTGCGCTGCGCCGCGCTGGGGTACAAGATCGGCCAGGCGCGCTGCGAACGCGACCCGTTCCCCCAACTGCCCCGAACCCACGCCGCGCGTGACCGAATCCACCCACCATCTCAACCTGCGCGCACGCTTCGGCACCAGCACACGCGCCCTGATCGTCGACGGCCACGGCACCGCGCGGCAGATGCTGGCGTCGCAGCTGCGCGCCATGGGCGCCAGCCAGGTGGTGCAGTGCGCCAAGGCGCTGGAGGCGCGGCAGCAAGCAGCGGCAAGGCCCTTCAACATCGTGCTGTGTGAACAGCGCCTGGGTGACGGCACGCTCGGCCAGGACCTCATCGACGACCTGCGCCAGCGGCGTTTGATCACGCTGTCCACCATCGTCATGGTGCTGTCGGCCAACAGCACCTACCCGGTGGTGGCCGAAGCGGCCGAACTGGCCATCGACGGTTTCCTCATCAAACCCTACAGCCTCGGGGACCTGGAAGACCGCCTGCTGGCAGCCTTCAGGCGCAAGGACGCGTTGAAAGACATTGCGCTGGCCATCGACCGCAGCGACCACGCCGGGGCGCTGGCGCTGTGCCAGCTGCGCTACGAGGCGCGCGGGCCGTACTGGACATATGCCGCGCGCCTGGGCGCTGAACTGGCGATCCGGCTGGAACGTCTGCCGCTGGCCACCGCGATGTTCAACGCCGTCATCGACGACAAGGCCGTGCCTTGGGCGCGGCTGGGCATTGCGCGGGTGATGGACGCTTCGGGCAAGGACACGGCCGCGGTGTCGACGATCAAGAACCTGCTCGGCAGCGACCCGACCTACGCCGACGCCTACGACGTGCTGGGCCGCATCTACACCGACCGTGGCGACTACGCCGCCGCGGCCGAAACGTTTCGCCGCGCAGTCGAGGTCACGCCGCACTCTGTCGCGCGCAATCAGAAGTACGGCATCCTGGCGTTCTACACGGGCGACCAGAGCGAGTCGATGCGAGTCCTGGCGCAGGTGGTCGAACGCGGCGGCCTGCTGTCACCCGACTTCGACCACCACGTCATCCTGCTGCTGGCGGTGGATGCCTTCAAGCAGAGGGAACTGACGGCTCTGCAGGAACTGCGCAACAAGCTCGGCAAGGCCATCGACGAACAGCGGCTGCAGGCCGCGCTGTTCAGTGGTGCCGGTGAGGCTGGCGCACCGCCAAGCGAAGCCAGAACCCTGGAGCGGCGGCTGTCGCGCTACGCCCTGCTGGTGGATGCGCTGGCCGCGGTGCTGCGCGGCGATGCCATGCTGGCGATGCGGCACATGGAAGAGAACTTTCGTTCACTGGCCGAGGACGATGCGGCCGTGGACGCTGCCATCGCCTTCCTGCTGGCCTTGTCGACGACGTGCGGTGCCGGCGTTCAGGTGCCCATGGCGCACGCCTGGGCGCACACGGTGGGCCTGCGCTACTGCACGAACAAGCAGGTGACGGAACTGTTGGCGCGCACCTGCGAAGCCTTCGAGCCGCTGGCCGAACCCGTGCGCAAGGCGCACGCCCACATCAACGAAGTGACCCGCGCTGCGCTGGGTTCAGCGGTGGCTGGCGAGCCGAGAGAGGCCGTGCTGCAACTCGTCGAAGCCGCGCAGCGCACGCGCAACCTGAAGCTGCATGAGGTGGCCCTGGCGACGCTTGAACGTCACCGTGCGCGCATCGAGAACCCTGAAGTTCTGGGAGAGCGGCTGGAGGCTTTGCGCGCGCATTGCGGAGCGCACGCCACGCAACTGCTGCACAGCACGTTGCGGGGGCTGTAGCCCGGAAACTCGGCAAGGCAGCCTGGCCTCAGGCGCCCTGCGTTTCAGCTGGCGAGCTGGCTTTTGGTGCGGTACTCGCGACGCAGCAGGCGCAGCAGCGCAGCGCGGTCGGGCAGCGGCGCGCCGCTGGACGTGCGGGCCTTGATGGCCTTGTCCAGTGCGCCGTCCAGGCCGTTGCGTTCCACCGAGTACGAGGTCTGGCGCGCATGACCGTTTTTGTCCACCCAACTCGCAGCCACGCGCAGCATCGGCTCGAGTGTCTCGCGCGACCACTCGAAGCGGATGCCGGCGCTGCGCGTGGCGCTGGTGCACAGCACCCGGCCCTGCGGGCTGCCGCCGCGGCTCAGTGCCTTGGGCAAGCCCAGCTCACGGGCTTCTTTCTCGGCGGCGCGGCGCGCCTTGTCGGGGCTGCCGTAGCGGCCGGCGCTGAAGAACTTCGACTGACCGGTGCCACCGCCGTTGATGCGCAACTGGTGGCCGGCCACGATGTCTCCGCGGCGGATGACGACGATGTGGGCGTGGGTTGCATTCATCAGGCTGGTGGATCCTTCGGGGGTTCGACCCCCGATCTTAGGGGATTGCCCTTATTCCACATCCGTATCCTCCGCATCCACTGGCGTTGCCTCCGCCGTCAGGGTCATCAGGATGTCGGCGTACCAAGCGCAATTCAGGCCCAGCGACTCATCTTCCTTGCGGTCGCGACTGCCCATGTCCATGCGCGAAGAATGTACGCCCAGCAACTTCCAGGGCAACGGCAGGGTGCTGCCCGCCGGTTCACGCATCACCACCGGCGCGCCGCTGGTGCCGCGATGGGTGCGCGCGTCGGTGAGGAAAAAACCCTGGCCCTGGAATCGCAGGCCGAAAGACGACGCAATGGCCGCCTGCCGCACCACGGGCAGGTGGTGCAACGCGTCGTGGAAGCCCAACGGAAAACCCACCACCAGCAGCGAACTGCCCACCTCCACCTCGTCCAGCGTGCCTTGCAGGTGTGCGGGCGTGAAGCAGCGCATCGCCACGCCCTCGGGCAGCGCCGCGCGCTCCAGTTCGATCACGGCAACGTCGATCTCGCCACCGTCGTCGCGCCCCTGGCGCCAGACGCTCTTGCCGTCGCGGTAGAGCAGCACCGACAGGCCGATGGACTGCGTGAGGTTGAGGGCGTCGGTGTGCAGTTCCACCTCGATGCGGCTCGGGTAGTGTTTGCTCGGCTCGTCGATGACGACGTGGCGGCTGGTGACGAGAAAAAGCCGCTCGTCGCGCTCGAAGAAGAAACCGCTGGCTCCGGTGAGCAGGCGTTTGCCATCGAATGTCGAGACGCGGGCCGTGGTCAGCAGGATGGATTCAATCATCCCGCGCTTATACCTCCCCACCCTCGCCTTCGCGCCCGCTCCCGCCCGCTCCGTGCGCCGGCAGCGTCTGCAGCGTCTGCAGCATCAGACGTTCGACATAGGTCGCCCGCGCCTGACGCTGCGCTGCCGTGCCCTGCCCATGCAGCAAAGACTCGGCCACCTCGTAGCCGTACAGCAGGAACGCGCGCTGGCCCGCCTCGTCGCCTGCGAAGCCCAGCGCGCTGAAGATCTCGCGGTGGTAGCCGATGCGCGCGGCATCGGCGGCGTCCACCGCCAGGCGCGCCAGATCGTCGCG
>JBBSCV010000035.1:0-17370 GCA_038249925.1 Burkholderiales bacterium | reverse complement strand
TGCCGCGATCGCTGATGGAGAGCCGTCTGCTGCGGCCGATGCGGCTGGCAACGGCCGGCACCGTGATGGCCGCGCAGCACGCGGTCGATCAGCGTGGGCTGGCGATGAACCTCGGCGGCGGCTACCACCATGCGTTCCGCGACCGCGGTGAAGGGTTCTGCGTCTATGCCGACGTGGCGTTGGCGCTGGCCATGCTGCGGCAGCGCGGCGCGCTGGCCGTTGCCGACCCGGTGGCGATCATCGACCTCGATGCGCACCGGGGCAACGGCGTCTGGAGCCTGTGCGGCGCCGACCCGGGGGTGCGCATCCTCGACCTCTACAACGCGCAAATCTATCCGGGCCTGTTCGACGGTGAACCCGACGACTGGCCGTTCCAGGTGCCGATAAAGTCGGGCACGTCGGGCGCGGACTACCTGGAGGTGCTCCGCGTCGAGCTGCCCCAGTTCCTCGACGCAGGGCCGACGCCGAAGCTCGCGGTCTACAACGCCGGCACCGACGTGCTCGACGGCGATCCGTTGGGGCACCTGGCAGTTTCCGCCGCCGACGTGGCGGAGCGTGATCGCTTCGTCGTGCGCACGCTGGCCGCGCGTGGCATCCCGGTGGTGGCCGTCACCAGCGGTGGCTACACGCGCGAATCGCACCGGCTGGTGGCGCAACTCGCCATCGAGATCGTCTCAGCTGCACGCGCCGCTGGCTGAACATCAAGCCGCGCTGAAGAGCAACCGCAGTCAGCGTGCTGCAGTCCTTCGGACTATTCGGCTTTGACGGCAGGAAGCGCAAGCCTCGACGACGCCGACACCGGGCGCCAAGAGAGGTCGACGATGCTTCTCGGGACGGCCCCACCCAGACTTGCTGCGGGTATTCGGAGCTCGGATCGCGTTCGGCCCCTGCCGGCCGGACTCACTCGTCGTTTTCGGCTTCGCCGTCTTCCTGCCGTGCTTTCACCACCCGTGCGGCCAGTTGCCCGGCCAGCGGCGCCATGTCCTGCACCAGTTCGGCGCTGGGCACGGTGCCGCCCAGACGCAATGCCGGCATGGGCAAGGTGCTCATGTAGGGCATGGCGGCCAGGCTGTCGTGCCGGCGCCAGGTCAGTGCCGACTGCAGGCCGATGCCCGCGATGACCACCGCCGCCACCGTGGTCATCACCGCGCGCCGGTGCTGCGGCAGGGTGTGGCGCAAGTGAGCGTGCAGCAGCAGTGCCGTCAGCAGCGTGTTGATCAGCCCGCCGGCCTGCCACATCAGCGGCAGTGCCAGCGCGGCCGCGAGCTGCGGCCACAGCGTGCTCACCAGCGCCATCACCAAAAGCCACGGCAGCGCAATGCGCAGGTGCCCGGCGAAGTCGAAGCGGTGCTGGAACAGCTTGGACAGCAGCGCCCAGAAGCCGCACCAGACCGCCAACGCCAGCGGCACGCCCAGCAGCGTCGGCAGCCAGGCGGTGTAGTCGGCGCCGGGGTCCAGCGTCACCCATTGGTCGGCCAGCGCCAGCAGCAGTACGCAGAGCCCCGCCAGCAGCGGTGCGCGCAGGCCGCCCGCCGTTTCGTCGGGCAGCGGCTTTTCTGGCGCCAGGGGCTCGGGCACGGCAGGCGCGGCTTCGACGCTGGCTGCATCGGCTGCATCGGCAGCGCGTCCATCCAGAACTGTTTCCGGTCGCAAGCGCAGTCGCAAGCGCAGTCGCAACCGCGTGGTTCCCAGCTGCAGCAGGGCGCCGGCGGCTGGCAGCAGCGCGGTGGCGGTGACGGGTTTGCCGTCCAGCTTGACGCCGTTGTGCGAGGGCAGGGCGTGCAGCTGCAGCCGGCCGCTTGCGTCAGTCTCCACGCGCGCGTGGTGGGCGGCCACGTGGGGGTCGTCCAGCACCACGGTGTTGTCCAGCGCGCGGCCCAGGCTCAGGGGCCAGCCCGCCACGTCCGCGCTGCGCTGCACGTGGCCGTCGCGCTCCAGCCACTCGATCAGGGCGACGCGGTCTTCGGGGCGTTCCATGCAAAGCCGTCCAGGTAATGTTGCGCCAGGCGTTGTGCGCTGGCAGCGCTGACGCCGTAAGCATCCAGCCGGCCCTGCACGCCTTGCTGCGTGCCGTCCAGCGTGGCGACCAGCACGGCCAGGTCGTGCAGCCCTTCGAGTTTCTTGTAGGCGCGCAGGCAGATCACCGCCTTCAGCGGCAGCGCGCCGCTGCTCACCTGGGCCTCGACGCAGCGCGGCGCCGTGCGCTGGCGGTCGTCACGGCCCATCAGTTCGTTGCGAAAGCTGGCGCTGTAGCGTTCGGCGAAGCGCAACGCACCCAGCTTGCTGCCGTCATAGGCTTCATGGCGCACCGTCAGGAAGCCGGTGCGCAGCTCGCCGGTGATGAAGATGCGGCTGTCCATCTCGCAGTCGGAACGCTCGAACTGCAGCCCGCGTGCGGTCTGCGGCGAACCCCGGCCCCAGCAGCGCATGAACACTTCCTGTGGCACCGGGATGGCATAGCGCGGGTGGCCGGCGCTGCGCCAGGGCTGGCTGATGAAGCGCTGCGTCAGCACGGCTTCGTGTGCCAGCAGCTGGCGTGTGATTTCGGCCCAGGCCGGCGTGGTGATGGGCTCTGCACTGCGGCCGCGATCGATGAGCCTGCGCACCTGCGCCGCGGGCACGAGGAAGCTGACCTGTTCACCGTCGCGCCGCGCGGCCACGTTCACACCCACCAGGCGGCCTTGTTCGTCCAGCGCCGGGCCGCCGCTCATGCCGGCGCTCAGGCTGCCGCCGAAGAACAGCGTTTCCAGGAAGCTGCGTTCCACCGGGCCGTTGAAGCTGCCCTCGGCCACCGCGAAGCCGACGTCCAGCGGGTTGCCGAGCGAGAAGATGCGGGCGCCGCGCGGCAGCGGCTCGGCCGCCGGGCGCAGCGCGACGAAGCCGCGGCCGGCCAGCGGCGCAGGGTCTACCGGCTTCAGCAGCGCGAGGTCGTGCACCACGTCGAAGGCCAGCAGCTGCAGCGCGCCCTGGCGCCCGTCGACGGTGGCGTAGACCAGCCGGTGGCGCGATGGCTGCAGCGCGAACTGGCTGACGACGTGGTAGTTCGTCACCAGATGGCCCGCGTCGTCGACGAGGAAGCCCGAACCCACCGAAGACTGGCTGTCTTGCGTCTTCAGCAGCGTGCGTATCTGCACCAGCTGCGGGCGCGCGCGCTCGTAGATGCGCTGGCTGACGCCGGTGGGCGCGGTGGGTTCGGTGGCTAGCACGGCAGTGACAACCGAAGCCGATGCCGCCAAACCCGGGGCAGCGGCTGCGGTGGCCGAGCCGGGTGTTGCCGCCAGCACGGCGCCGTTGGCAGCCACGAGCAAAACCCAAAGCAGCGCTGTCAAGAACGTTGGATAGAACGTTGCGAAGAACACCTTCGCCCAGGGCCGGTCAGGGGCCCGCGGGCCGGTGTGCTGCATTCGTTCATCTTAGCCGTGGCCCGGCCGGCTTGCCCGGGTGCGGGTGCTACCCTCGGCACGATGCCAACCCAGGCCCGCCTCCCACTCTTGCAACGCTGGTTGGGGCCTTGGGTGGCCGAATTGAACGCCAACACGCTGCGCGCCGACGCCATTGCCGCGCTTCTGGCAGCGGTGCTGGTGCTGCCCCAGGGCATTGCTTTCGCCACGCTGGCCGGTCTGCCGCCGGCCTGGGGCCTGTATGCCGCAGTCGTGCCCACGGCCGTGGCGGCGCTGGCCGGCTCGAGCCGCCATGTGTTGACGGGGCCGACCAACGCGCTTTCACTCGCGCTGGCCGCAGCGATGGCGCCGCTGGCTTTGGCTGGCAGTGCCGAATACCTGCGGCTGGCGTTGGTGCTGACCTTGATGATCGGCGCCATTCAGCTGGTCGTGGCGCTGTTGCGCCTGGGCGTGCTGACGCACTTCATCTCGCCTTCGGTGCTGCTCGGCTTCACCACCGGCGCAGCGCTGCTCATCGCCTGGCATGCGCTGAATTCCTTGACGCGCGAGCACGGCGCGCTGGGCCCGGCCGTCGGCGTGGGCGGGCTCACGCTGGCCGTGGCCGTGCTGCTGCGCCTGCGCTGGCGTCGCGGGCCCGGCATGATGATCGCCCTGGCCGTGGGCACCGCCGTGGCGGCGGCCGGCGTGCACTGGGGTGGCTGGCCACTGTCACGAATCGGCGCCTTGCCGCTGGCCTTGCCGCCGCTGGCCTTGCCGGCCGTGACCTGGGCCGACCTGCCGCGCCTGGCCACCATTGCGCTGGCGTTGACGCTGGTGGCGTTGGGCCAGACCATCGCCATCGCCAAGGCGCTGGCCGCGCGCAGCGGGCAGGCACTGGACGTCAACCGCGAATGCCTGGGCCAGGGCCTGGCGAATATCGCCGGCAGCTGCTTCTCGGCTTTCGTCAGCTGTGGCTCCTTGAACCGGTCTGTGCCGCACATGGAGGCCGGCGCGCGCACGCCGCTGTCGGGTGTGATGGCGGCCGGCGGGGTGCTGCTGCTGGTGGCCGGCGCCGCACCGCTGCTGGCCTGGGTGCCGATGGCCGCCATCGACGCGCTGCTGCTGCTGGTGGCCTGGACGCTGGTGGACACCACCCAGTGGCGCGAGCTCGCGCGGCTGGACCGCAGCGAGGCCGCCGTGGCCGGCGGCACGCTGGTCGCCACGCTGCTGCTGCCGCTGCAGGTGGCGGTGCTGGCCGGTGTGGCGGCTTCGCTGGTGGTCTACCTGCACCGCACGGCCAACCCGGCCGTGCGTTCGATGGGCTTCACCGGGCCGCCACGGCCGGGCGTGAACCGGCCCTTCGTGGTGCTGGACAGCGCCACCTCCGAGCCCGCCGGTGCTGCCGTGCCTGAATGCCCGCAGCTCAAGCTGCTGCGCATGGAAGGCCCGGTGTGGTTCGGCGCCGAAGCCCATGTGGCCGATGCCTTGCGACAGGTGCGTGAAGCGCCCGATGCGCCGCGCCACATGCTGGTGATGGGCAAGAGCATGAACTTCATCGACCCCGCCGGCGCCGCGCTGTGGGAGCGTGAACGCCTGCAGCGCAGCGGCCCCGACGCGGGCCTCTACTTCCACCGCCCCAGGCCTGAGGTAATGTCCATCTGGCGCAAGAGCGGTTTCGTGCAGCGCCTGGGCGAGGACCACATCTTCGCCAGCAAGCGCAGCGCCATCGCCGCCATCGTGCCGCGGCTGGACCCGGCCATCTGCGCGCGCTGCACGGCGCGCGTGTTCGTCGAATGCGCGGGCCAGCCCGGGCCGGGCAAGCCGCAGGGCTGATCAGCGCGGCGCAGGCGTCCTTCCATCGGCCGAGCCCGCCCGAAAGCGGCGAGTCGCCATCAAGTGAAATCAGGCGCGCATCAGCGTGCTCTTGCCGAACAGGCTCTCGATGAGGTCCACCGCCAGCAGCGCGGTCTGGTTGCGCACGTCCAGCGCCGGGTTCAGCTCCATCACGTCCAGGCTGGCCAGGCGGCCGGTGTCGGCAATCATCTCCATGCACAGCTGCGCCTCGCGGTAGGTGGGTCCGCCGGGAACGGTGGTGCCCACGCCGGGGGCGATGGCGGGGTCGAGGAAGTCGACGTCGAAACTGACGTGCAGATGGGTGTTCGCGTCCAGCGTGGCCAGCGCCAGCTCCATCGTGTGGCGCATGCCCATCTCGTCGATGTAGCGCATGTCGAAGACTTCCAGGCCCATTTCGTGGACGAAGCGCTTCTCGCCGGCGTCGACGCTGCGGATCCCGATCTGCCGCATCACCTTGCCGCTGATGGCCGGCACCGTGCCACCGATCTCGATGAGCTCTTGCGGCCCGTGCCCGCACAAGCAGGCCACCGGCATGCCGTGGATGTTGCCGCTGGGGGTGAGCACGCTCGTGTTGAAGTCGGCATGCGCGTCCAGCCACAGCACGCGCAGCTTCTTGCCGCTTTCGCGGCAGTGGCGCGCCACGGCGCTGATGCTGCCAAGACCCAGGCAATGGTCGCCGCCCAGCAAGATGGGCAGGCAGCCCAGCGTCAACTCGGCGAACACGGCGTCATGCACGGCACGGTTCCAGGCCACCACCTCGGCCAGGTGGCGGTAGCCGTCCACAGGGGGCATCCAGGGGTTGGTGGGGCCGGCGACGTTGCCGCGGTCGACCACCGTCAGGCCGTGGCCTTCCAGCGTGGCTCGTATGCCCGCCACACGCAGGGCCTCGGGCCCCATGCTGGCGCCGCGCGCGCCGGCGCCGATGTCGGTGGGGGCGCCGATGAGGCTGATGTTTCGGTTCATTGCGGGGGGTGCCATCAGATGTCTTCGGCAAAGGCGCCGGTTTCGGTGTTGGGCAGATCGAAGCCGTAGTGCTCGCTCAATGCGGCCCAGGCCTCTTCGGCGGTTTCGACGAAGCGGAAGAGGCTCAGGTCGCGGGCGCTGATCATGCCGGTGTCCACCAGGTGCTGGAAATTCAGCAGCTTTTCCCAGAAGGCACGACCGAACAGCAGGATCGGCAAAGGGCGGCTCTTGCCGGTCTGCACCAGGGTGACGGTTTCGAACAGTTCATCGAGCGTGCCGAAGCCGCCAGGAAAGCACACCAGCGCGATGCTGCGCATCAGGAAGTGCATCTTGCGCAGCGCGAAGTAGTGGAACTGGAAACACAGCTCCGGCGTGATGAAGGCGTTGGGCGCCTGTTCGTGCGGCAACACGATGTTCAGGCCGATGCTCTTGCCGCCCACATCGAAGGCGCCGCGGTTGCCCGCTTCCATGATGCCGGGGCCGCCGCCGGTGACGACGTAGATCGGCGTTTCGAGCGCCTTCGAACGCTCGGTGACAATCGCTGCAAAGCGCCGGGCTTCTTCGTAGAAGTGGCTCATCGCCAGCGATGTCTCGGCAAGTTTGATGGCCTGCGCATTGTCGCTGGCCTGCGCGAGGGCCAGCCCTTCACGCGCCAGCTCGGGCGGCTTGATGCGCGCGCTGCCGAAGATCACGATGGTGGAGGTGATGCCCATTTCCTGCTGCACGATTTCGGGCTTGAGCAGCTCGAGTTGCATCCGCACCGGGCGCAGCTCTTCGCGCAGCAGGAAATCGGTGTCGGTGAACGCCAGGCGGTAGGCGCTTGTCGGGCCGGCGTAGCGTTCGATGCGTGCCAGCGTGCTGGCTTCTTCTTCGGCGGTGGGAAAGTTGCGCGCCGTCAGTGGGGGGTGTTTGTCGTCCATTGGTGCAGCTTAAGTCAAGCCACCCGACTCTAGCGGCAGGCCAGTGCAACGGTGACACGCGCGTTTGCCTTGGCCAGGGTCGCACGGGCTTCGCAAACCTGCGCCGTGTCTTCCACCCGCACGGCCAGACGCACGAGGCCTTGCGCGTAGTCGCAGGTCATCCACTTGCCGCCGTCGTAGCTGCCCTCGAAACGCCAGACCGAGGTGTTGTAGGCAGCGCCACGCCGTTCAGTCACCGGCTTCAGCGCTGCGCCCTCTTCCGGCGGGCCGTCGAAAGCGCTGGCACCTGTCAGTGCCAGCAGCCTGTCACTGACCAGCGGCGTGAAGCCGGGGGTGTCGGCGCTGAAGGTGACCGTGGCTTTGGCCGTGGCCGCATTCAGCTGTACGTGCGCCGGGCAGACGAGCGCCTGATCGGCGGCTGCGGGCGTCGGCATGGTGGCAAGAAAGGTGGCAAGAACGGAGGCCAGAACAGGGGCCGCGGCCGAAAGCGAGGCAAGAGCAGTGGCGAACATGCGCGTCATGGGGTCACTCGATCACCGAGTAGGCGTCGGCGTTGTTGCTGGGGTCGATGTAGGCGCCGGCGGCGTTCTTGCCCTTCTTGCGCAGGAAGCGTTTCGAAACCTTGGGTTTGGACGTGTCGCTGGCCCACTGGTCCATCACCCAGATGCCGTTCAGCGTTTGCGAGATGTAGAAAGCGGCGTGGTTGCCCGAACCCTGGTTGGGATATCTGCCGTCGACGAAGGTGGCAATTGCCGTGCCCTTGGCCAGCGTCGTTTCACCGAGCACCACCTTGCCCTCGGTCCAGCTCGTTGTTCTGGGCACGTTGGCGTAGTGCTGCAGCAGCGCCACGCATTGCTTGCTGCCGACCTTGTCGGTGTTTTCCAGATCGTCCACGTCGGCGTAGACATAGGCCATGTGCGTTTCCTCCCGGCCGGGCGCGGCCGCGCGATTCTGCGCCACGGCCGCCGCTGCCAGCCGAGGAGCTCGTGAGCGTCGGCGCTCAGCCCGGGCTGCTGGCGCAGACGCTGCAGCCAGGCTGCCTTTGCAGGCTGATGCTGTCCCAGGCCATGCGGCGCGCATCCAGCATCAGAAGCCGGCCCGTGAGCGGCTCGCCCGCGCCCGTCAGCAGCTTCAGCGCTTCGGCAGCCTGCATGCTGCCGATGATGCCCACCAGCGGCGCCAGCACACCCATGGTGTTGCACGCGACGTCCTCGTGCGCCGCGTCTGGCGGAAAGAGGCAGGCGTAGCAGGGCCCGGCCGGCGCGCCGTCGGCGCGCGGGCGGCTGTCGTAGACGCTCAACTGCGCGTCCCAGCCCACCGCGGCGCCGGAGACCAGCGGCTTGCCGTGTTTCACGCAGGCGGCGTTGACGGCGTGCCGGGTGCGAAAGTTGTCGCAGCAGTCCAGCACCACGTCGGCCTGTGGCACCAGTTCGTGCAGCAGCGCTGCGTCGGCACGGCGCACGACGGCCAGCACCTGCACGCCCGGGTTCAGCCCGGCCAGGGTGGTGCGCAGTGAATCGGCCTTGGGCTGACCCAGGCGCGAGGTGCTGTGGGCTATCTGGCGCTGCAGGTTGCCGAGGTCCACGCTGTCGTCGTCGACCACCGTGATGCGGCCCACGCCTGATGCGGCCAGATAGAGCGCCGCCGGGCAGCCCAGACCGCCGGCACCGATGATCAGCGCATGGCTGGCCAGCTGGCGCTGCTGGCCCAGGATGCCGATGTCGTCCAGCATCACGTGGCGGGCATAGCGCAGCAGTTGGTCGTCGTTCATGGTGCCCGGGCCTGGCTTGAGAAATGAAGAAGCCCGCCAGGGGCGGGCTTCGGTGCACGGCGAAGGAAGAACGCCAGGCGTGCTGGCGCGTGCAATCACTTCTTCTCGGTCGACGCCTCGGCGCGTTGCTCGGCGGGGGCGGTCTTGCTGGCCATCACCGGCATGCCGCGCAACTGGTTCAACGCCTGCTGCAGCGGAAAGTCTTCCGGCGTGCCGAACTCGGGCAGGGGTTTCGGCGGCTCCCTGGTCTTGGCTTGTTGCTCTTCCAGCCGCTTGCGCGCTTCGTCGCGTGCCTTCTCGCGTTCGGCGTCCTTCTTCTCGTCGGCGCCGATGAGGTGGCGGTCGAGGTCGGCCTCGCGCATGCGCAGCGCAGCGTAGACGTTGCCCTCGGCGGTTTCGTCCAGCCAGACGTCGGGCAAGATGCCCTTGGCCTGGATGCTCTTGCCGGCAGGCGTGTAGTAGCGCGCGGTGGTGATCTTCAGCGCCGTGTCTGAAGGCAGCGGACGGATGGTTTGCACCGAACCCTTGCCGAAGGTCTGCGCGCCCATGATGGTGGCCCGCTTGTGGTCTTGCAGCGCGCCCGCGACGATCTCGCTGGCAGAGGCCGAACCTTCGTTGACCAGCACCACCAGCGGCACGCTTTTCATGGCAGCCGGCAACTTGCGCAGCGGGTCGCTGCTGCCGCGGCGGGCATAGAACTCGGGGCTGGCGCGGAAGGTGGCCCGGCTCTCGGGCAACTGGCCGTTGGTGGTGACCACCACCACATCGGCCGGCAGGAAGGCCGCCGACAGGGCAATCGCGCCGTCGAGCAGGCCGCCGGGGTCGTTGCGCAGGTCGAGCACCAGGCCCTTCAGGTTCGGGTCCTGTTTGTACAGTTCCTCGGCTTTGCGCACGAAGTCTTCGACCGTGCGTTCCTGGAACTGGCTGACGCGGATCCAGCCGTAGCCGGGTTCGACCATCTTGGCGCGCACGCTCTGCATGCGGATTTCTTCGCGCACGATGGTGACGGGGAAGCTGCGGCTTTCGAGCTTGCGGAACACCGTCAGCACGACCGTCGTGTTGGGTTCGCCGCGCATCTTCTTCACGGCCTGGTCGACCGTCAGGCCCTTGACCGGGCTGCCGTCGATGCGCGTGATGAGGTCACCAGACTTCATGCCGGCGCGGAAGGCAGGGCTGCCTTCGATGGGCGAAACCACCTTCACCAGACCTTCTTCCATCGCCATCTCGATGCCGATGCCGACGAACTTGCCGCCCGTGCTTTCGCGGAATTCGCGGAAGCTCTTCTTGTCGAAGTACTGGCTGTGCGGGTCGAGGCCGGCCACCATGCCGGCAATGGCGTCGGAGATGAGCTTTTTCTCGTCCACCGGCTCCACGTATTCGGCCTTGACGCGGTCGAAGACGGCAGCGAGCTGCTGCACCTCTTCCAGCGGCAGCGGCGCCAGGGCGTTGCGGGCCACGGCCTGCAGCTGCATGGTGGCCAGCGCGCCGGCCACCGCACCCACGGCCAAAACGCCGACCAGCTTCATCTTCGAACTCATGGACAGTGCCCTTTCACGGAGCTTGTGCAATCTATGGCTGCACAAATCCAGTATAGGACCGTGCCCGGTGTCTGAGCCTGCAGCGTGGAGAAGGTTGCATGTCGTTTGGGCAGGTCTGTGCCTGAGTGTGCAGCCGAATACTGCTGCGTGCGCCGCCCGCCCCCACGCTGCAGGCCCTGAGGGGCGGCATCTACGCTGCGACGGCGGCCCGCGGGAAGGTGACGACGTGGTCCACCTGGGCGCGGATGCCTATCCATTCGCCCACCTGGTGGTCGTGGTGCGAGGGCACATGGGCCAGCACCTGTTCGCCGGTTTCCAGGCGCAACGTGTAAAGAAACTCACTGCCGCGGAAAGACTTGCGTTCGATCATCGCGCGCACCGGGCTGGCGTCGTCGTGCACGATGTCGTCGGCACGCAGCAGCACTTCGCACTCGCCCTGCGGAAACGCATCCGGCAGCGGGCAGTTGTCCATGTCGTGCAACTCGCCCAGGGGCGTGTGCACGCAGGGGCCGGTGGCGCAGGCGACGATCTGCGCCGGCGCGAACACGCCGTGGCCGATGAAGCCGGCCACGAAGCGGCTGGCCGGCCGGTGGTACAGCGTGTAGGCGTCGTCCCACTGCTCCAGGTGGCCATGGTTCATCACGCCGATGACATCGCCCACCGCGAAGGCTTCGAGCTGGTCGTGCGTCACCAGCAACGCCGTGGTGCCGCTGTCCTTCAGGATGTTGCGCACCTCTTGCGCCAGGCGTTCGCGCAGGTCCACGTCCAGGCTGCTGAAGGGTTCGTCCAGCAGCAGCAGGCGCGGTTTGGGTGCCAGCGCGCGGGCCAGCGCCACGCGCTGCTGCTGGCCACCCGACAGTTGATGCGGCGCGCGCTTGGCGGCATGGGCCAGGCCCACCAGCTCCAGCATCTGCTGCACCCGCCGCTGGCGTTCCGCGCGCGGCAGCGCCGAGATGCCGAAGCTGATGTTGTCGGCCACGCTCAGGTGCGGGAACAGCGCGTAGTCCTGAAACACCATGCCGATGCGGCGCTGCTCGGGCGCCAGGTGAACGCCGCTGGCGGCGTCAGACAGGATGTCACCGGCAATCACGACGCGACCGGCTGCGCAGCGTTCCAGCCCGGCCACGGCGCGCAGCAGCGAGGTCTTGCCGCAACCCGAAGGGCCGATCAGCACGCCCACCTGGCCCGCAGCCAGGCTCAGGCTCACGCCTTCCACGGCGGCGCGGCCGCTGCTGCCGCGCGTGTAGCGCACCCCCACTGATTCCAGGCTCAGGAACATCGGCCGATGATAATCGGCGATCCTGAATGAGCATTGTTCGTATTTCCATCTCCCCATGCGCGGTGTCTTGAACCTGGTGTTGACGCCGCTGTGCCTGCTGCTGGCCCTGCCGGTGCTGGGTGTGCTGGGGGCCTGGTTCAGCCTGGATGCGGCGGCACTGGCCGTGCTGCGCCACCAGTGGCAGACGGTGATGCCCGAATACGCCCTGCAGTCGGCGGGTCTCGCGCTCTTCGTGGGCCTGGGGGTGATGACGCTGGGCTCGGCCACGGCGGCGCTGGTGACGCTGTTCGATTTTCGCGGCCGGCGCTTCTTCGAATGGGCGCTGCTGCTGCCGCTGGCCATGCCCGCCTACGTGCTGGCCTATGCCTGGACCGACGCGCTGCAGTTCGGTGGCCCGCTGCAAACGTCGTTGCGCGAAGCCTTCGGCTGGCGCGGTGCGCTGTGGCCCGACGTGCGCAGCTTCTGGGGCGCGGTGGTGCTCTTCGTGCTTTGCCTCTATCCCTATGTCTATCTGCTGGTGCGGGCGGCGTTGGGCGAACGTGCGGTGCGCCTGATGGAGGCCGCACGGCTGCTGGGCGCGCCGATGCGCCGGCGCGTGCTGCAGGTGGCGCTTCCGATGGCGCGGCCCGCCATTGCCGCCGGCACGGCGCTGGCGCTGATGGAGACCCTGGCCGACTACGGGGTTGGTGCCTACTTCGGGCTTTCCACCTTCAGCACCGGCATCTACAAGGCCTGGCTGGTGATGAACGACGGCACCGCCGCGGCGCAGCTGGCTGCCGTGCTGCTGCTGGTGGTGGCGGCGCTGCTGCTGGCCGAGCGCACGGCGCAACGCAAGTTGCGCTTTGCGGCCAGCCGCGCTGGCGCCACCAGCGCCGAGGCGCGCCCGACCGTGCTGCGCGGCGGCGCTGCCGTGGCGGCGTGGGCGGTGTGCGGGCTGCCGGTGCTGCTGGGTTTTCTGCTGCCGGTGCTGTGGCTGGCGCGCATGCTGTGGCAGGAAGCCAGCTTCAGCGAATTCGGCCTGCCGCTGGCGCGCTTTGCCGACTGGGCCTGGGCGAGCTTTCGGCTGGCCGGCGGCGCAGCGCTGGCCGCCACGGCATTGGCGCTGGCGCTGGGCTTTGCGCTGCGTCAGAGCGGCGGGCCGGGCGGCGGCGTGTCGGGTGGGGGGTCGGGTGGTACTTCGGGTCGAATGGCGGGCCGTGTGACGGGGGGCATGGCGGGCCGCATCTTCGGCGGCGGTTTGCTGCGGCCGGCAGCGCGGGTGCTTTCGCTGGGTTATGCCGTGCCGGGCGCCGTCATCGCCATAGGCATCCTCATCCCGGCGGGCTGGTTGCAGTCGCGCTGGCCCGAGGCCGGCATCGCCACGCTGGTCACGGGCTCGGTGTTCGGGCTGCTCTACGCCTATCTGGTGCGCTTTTCTGCCGTGGCGCTGCAGTCGGTGGAAGCCGGCTATGCGCGCGTGCCGGCTTCCATCGACGAAACCGCGCGCATGCTGGGCAGCGGCCCGCTGCGGCTTTTCGTGCAGCTGCACCTGCCGCTGCTGCAGCGTTCTGCGCTGGCTGCCGCGCTGCTGGTCTTCGTCGATGTCATGAAGGAGTTGCCGGCCACGCTGGTGCTGCGCCCCTTCGGCAGCGACACGCTGGCCGTGGTGGCCTACAACTTCGCTCGCGACGAACGCCTGGCCGAAGCGGCGCTGCCCTCGCTGGCCATCGTCGCGGTGGGGCTGATACCGGTCGTCCTGCTCAGCCGCGCGATGCGCGCCCCGGCCGAGAGCTGACGCGGCATCAAGTCGGGCGCCGTCGCGCCGATATGCCGGGTTCATCCCCACGCTTTGATGCCCGAGGCACCCCCATGAACCCGACTCAGGCCGTGATGCAGGCCGCCACGCAAGCCCTTTCGTTCGACAGCCCCGATCTCCTCTCAGAGCTGGAGCGCTGCAGCGACGACGAACTCGACGCACTCGATTTCGGCGTCATCGGCATCGACGCCGAGACCCACGTGCGCCGTTACAACGTCTTCGAAAGCGAGGCTGCCGCCTTGTCGTCGGCGCGAGTGCTCGGGCATCCGCTCTTCACCGTAGTGGCGCCCTGCATGAACAATTTCATGATCGCGCAGCGTTTCGATGACGCACTGGCCGCAGGCACGGTGCTCGACACCACGCTGGACTATGTGCTGACGCTGCGCATGCGCCCGGTGAAGGTAAAGCTGCGGCTGGTGGGTGCGCCGGGCGCCCGCCACCGCTATGTGCTGGTGCTGCGGCGCGCGGCGTGAGGTGGCCCTGAGGTCATCTCGGCGATGAACGCCATGAACGACAGTCTCGAACAAGAGTACGAAGCCCTCGTCCAGTTCATGTACATGGCGCCGGTGGGCCTGCTGCAGGCCCGGCGCAACGGCGAGATCCTGATGATCAACCCGCGCTGCGCGCAGTGGCTGATGCCGCTGTCGCAAGACGGCTGTCTGGACAACCTCTACACCGCGCTTTCGGGTCTGGTGCCCGACCTGCGCGAGCGCGTCGACGCCTGCACAGCGGCGCACGGCATGGTTTGCGAAGGTCTGGCGCTTTGCCTGACGCCCACACCCGACGACCGGCGTCATGCGCGCCACCTGACGCTGAGCCTGATGAAGCTCGACGAAGAGCGCGTGATGGCGGTGTTGAACGACGTCACGCTGGCCGTGCAGCGCGAACGTGAACTGCGCCAGAGCCGGGCCTGGCTGCAGACGCTGGTCACGAACCTGGCCGACTACGCGCTGATGACGCTGGACGAACACGGCTGTCTGGCGGAGTGGAATGCCAGCGTCGAGCGTGTCACCGGACACAGCCGTGAAGGCAGTTTGGGCCGCAGTTTCGAAACGTTTTTCGCGCCCGAGGCGGCCGCGCCAGAACGGCAGGCAGAGCGTCTGCAAGAGGCCGAGCGCAGCGGCTGGAGCCTGGAAGAAGGCTGGCTTCAGCGTGCCGACGGCAGCCGCTACTGGGGCGCGAGCTTGATCGCGCCTTTGCATGCGCAGGGTGAACCGCGGCTGGAAGACCGCGCCTACAGCCTGGTGCTGCGCAACGGCGCCGACCGCGAAGGTGCCTGCGCCGCGCTGCTGCCTGCGCAGGGCACCGACACGCTCACCGGCCTGCCCGAACGGCGTGCGCTGCTCGACGCCACGACGCGGGAGGTCCTGCGCTTGCGCGACGCACCGCGCCCGCTGTCGATGGTGATGGTCGACACCGATCACTTCCGTTCGTTGCAAGAGCGCCATGGCGCGGCCGACGGCAACGCCGTGGTGCGCCACCTGGCCGCAGGCCTGTCGGCCAGCTTTCGTGCCCAGGACCTGGTGGCACGCGTCGGCGATTCACGCTTTGCCGTGCTGCTGCCCGGCGCCTCTGTCGACAGCGCCGAGGCCGTGGCAATGCGGGTGTGCCATCACATGGCGGCGCAGCCGGTGCCGGTGGGCGGCCAGGGCCTGCGCTGCACCATCAGCGTGGGCGTGGCCCACATGGCCGTGGGCGCTGACACCGCCGAGGCGCTGGTCGAGCGCGCCGAACAAGCGCTGCAGCTGGCCCAGGCCCAGGGGGGCAACCGCGTGCGGCGCTGGCAGCCGGGTCTGCAATGCGCGCGCACGCTGCCCGTGCCGCCCGCGCCATGAGCGAGACCGCCGCTGCAGCGCACGAAGCGCTGATGCAGTTCCTTTACCACGCTCCCATCGGGCTGGTGGAGACGACGCTGGACGGCGAGATCACGATGATCAACCCGATGTCTTCGCAGCTGCTGATGCCGCTGGCCGCCGGCGGCGGCATGGACAACCTCTTCGCGCTGCTGCTGGCCAGCGCGCCACAGCTGCGCGAGCTGGCGCACGCGGCGCCCTATCCGGGCGGCACGGTCTGCGAAGACCTGCGGGTTTCGCTGGAATGCCACGGTGCCGGTCACGGCACCAGCGACGGCGCGCCGAAAACGCTTTCTCTGCGCGTGTTGCGGCTGGACGCCAACACCTTGATGGTCAGCGTCAGCGACATCAGCACGGCCGTGCGTGGAGAGCGCCAGCGGGTGGCAGCCGAAGTGCGCGACGCCAGCCGCATCGACGCACTGACGTCCATGCCGAACCGCAGTGTCGTGCTGGAACGCGTCGAACAGGCGCTGGAGCGCTCGCGCCGCGACCCCGATCACGACTTCGCGGTGCTGTTCATCAACGGCGACCGCTTCAACCGCGTCAACGTCACGCTGGGTCCCGCTGCGGGGGACGAGCTCTTGCGCCTGATGGCCGCGCGTGTGAACGGCGCCGTGCGCCTGCGCGATGCCGTGGGCGCGGGCTTGGCTGCAGGACAGGGTGCGGGCGGGGGTGCGGCTGGCGGTGCGAACGCCAATGCCGGCATTGGCACTGCCGGCGATGCGGGTGACCTCGCGTCAGCAGGACAGCAGACAGCAGGCCGCCTGGGCGTGGACGAGTTCGTCGTCGTGCTCGACGGCGTGCGCGGCCGCGAAGGCGCAGCCGCTGCCGCGCAACGCCTGGTCGATGCACTGGGCAAACCGTACTCCATCGCCGGTGCCACCGTGCACAGCACCGCCAGCGTGGGTGTGTCCATGGGCCATCACGACGCGCCCGATGCCGACGCCGTGCTGCAGGACGCCAGCCTGGCCATGCGCGAGGCCAAGCGCAGCGGCGGCGCCCGCTACTGCGTCTTCGAGCCGTTGATGAAGGAACGTGCCTGGCGGCGCGCCAGCCTGGAAGGTGAATTGCGGCTGGCGCTGCAGGAAGGTCAGCTTTTCGTCGTCTTCCAGCCCATCACGCATCTGGCCGACGGCAGCGTGGCCGGCTTCGAAGCGCTGGTGCGCTGGCAGCACCCGCTGCGCGGTGTCGTCTCGCCGATCGAGTTCATCGAAATCGCCGAGGAAACCGGCCTCATCGCAACGCTGGGTGCCCAGGTGCTGCACACCGCCTGCCACCAGCTGGCCGCCTGGCAGCGCGAGCTCGGCGCGCGCGCGCCGCAGTTGATGTCGGTGAACCTTTCGCGCGCGCAAATCATCGAGCCCACGCTGGTGGCCGAAGTGCAGCAGGCGCTGCGCGCCAGCGGCATCGCGCCGGCCTGCCTGCAGCTGGAAATCACCGAGAGCCTGGCTGCAGAGAACCCCATCATCCAGGCGCGGCTGCACGAGCTGAAGGCGCTGGGCGTGATGCTGGCGCTGGACGACTTCGGCACCGGCTATTCGTCGCTGGCCAGCCTGCACCAGTGGCCGGTGGACGTGATCAAGATCGACCGCTCTTTCGTCAGCCAGATCGACACCAGCGCCCACCACCGCGTGCTGGTGGAAGCCACCGTGTGCGTGGCGCGCAGCCTGGGCATGGGCACGGTGGCCGAGGGCGTTGAAACCGCCAGCCAGGCGCAGATGCTGAAGGCGCTGAACTGCGACAAGGGCCAGGGCTATCTCTACGCTCGGCCGCTGCCGGTGATCGAGGCCACGCAATGGCTGGTGGCCCGCTTGCCGCGAGGCTGACGCTGAAAACGGTCGAACGCTTCGAGCAGATCAACCTGGCCGTGCTCGCATGGTCCCACCGGCAGGAATCGAACCTGCATCTGGCGCTTAGGAGGCGCCCGTTCTATCCATTGAACTACGGCGGGCTGTTCGGGGTTCCGAATTCAGGGCGGGGTCAGGGTCAATTTTCTCATGCCGGCGTCGGAGGGCGT
>JBBSCV010000034.1:0-17407 GCA_038249925.1 Burkholderiales bacterium | reverse complement strand
TGGCCCTCGGCTACGAGCACGCGCTGCGCGTGCTGGACGCCGAGGCCGCACACTTCGAGCCGTCGGCAACCGCCACGTCATCAGCCGCCCCGTCAACACCCGCCCCGTCAACACCCGAGCCCTCAACCCAAGACCGGCAAGTCCACGACCGGTAAGCACGTGACCCGCATGCAGCCCATCCACTTCGACAACACCTACGCGCGTGAGCTGCCCGGCTTCTACGTCGCGTGCCAGCCGGCCACCGTGCCGGCGCCCGCACTGATCTACCTGAACCGGCCGCTGGCCGACGAACTGGGCCTGGACGCCGCCGCGCTGGAAGGCGCGGAAGGCGCCGCGCTGTTCGCCGGCAACACCGTGCCCGTGGGCGCCGAGCCGCTGGCCCAGGCCTACGCCGGCCACCAGTTCGGCGGCTTCTCGGCGCAGCTGGGCGACGGCCGCGCGCTGCTGCTCGGCGAAGTGTTGGACCGCCACGGCCAAAGGCGCGACATCGCCCTCAAGGGTTCGGGCCGCACACCGTTTTCTCGCGGCGGCGACGGCAAGGCCGCGGTGGGGCCGATGCTGCGCGAGGTGCTCATCGGCGAGGCCATGCACGCCCTGGGCATCCCCAGCACGCGCGCGCTGGCCGTGGTGGCCACTGGCGAACGCGTGCGGCGCGAGGGCTCCTTCCCGGGCGCGGTGCTCACGCGCGTGGCGGCCAGCCATCTGCGCGTGGGCACCTTCCAGTTCTTCGCCACCCGGGGCGAGCTGGACAAGCTGCGCCAGCTGGCTGACTACACCATCGCCCGGCACGACCCCGCGCTGGCTGGCACGCCCGGCCGCTACGTGGCGCTGCTGCGCGCCGTGGCCCAGCGGCAGGCAAGGCTGATTGCGCAGTGGATGAACGTGGGCTTCATCCACGGTGTGATGAACACCGACAACATGACGATCTCTGGCGAGACCATCGACTACGGCCCCTGCGCCTTCATGGAAGCCTACGACCCGGACACCGTCTTCAGCAGCATCGACCATGGCGGCCGCTACGCCTACGGCAACCAGGCGCCCATCGCACGCTGGAACCTGGCCCGCCTGGCCGAGGCCCTGCTGCCGCTGATGGCCGACGGCGACGACGCGGCTGCCGTGCAGCAGGCGGTGGCAGAGGTGACTGCCGTCATCGATGCGTTCCCAGGCTGGTATGGCCAGGCCCTGCTGCAGGGCCGGCGCGCAAAGCTCGGGCTGCAGACGGCCGGGGACGCCAGCAAGGACGGCGACGACAGCCACAACAGTGACGAAAGCGAGAACAGCGACGACAGCCTGCTGGCCGAAGACTGGCTCGCGCTGCTGCAGCAGCATGGCGTGGACTACACGCTGGCCTGGCGCCGCCTGGCCGATGCTGCCGCAGGCGACGCCAACCCTTTGCGGGCGCTTTTTGCCGAAGCGGCCGCAGTAAATCCGTGGCTGGAACGCTGGCATGTGCGCTGCGCCCAGCAAGACGCCAGCACCAGCGAGGCAGGTGCCGTGGGCGTCGGAAGTGCCGCAGTTTCGGCACGTGCCGCACGCATGCGACGGGTGAACCCGTGGATCATCCCGCGCAACCACCGGGTCGAAGAGGCGCTGGCAGCCGCTTCAGCGCATGGCGACCTGACCCTTTTCCAGAGCCTGATGGCCGCCCTGCAGCGACCGTACGACGAAGACCCAGGCCTTGCGCACTACGCGGAGCCTGCGCCTGCGCAGGTCACCGCGGCCTATCAGACGTACTGCGGGACTTAGGCGCGGCACTTAGACGCGGCCGTCAGGCGCGGCACTCAGGCACGGCACCGACCCGCTACAGACGGATCAGCACACCGTTTTCGACCTTGACGCGGGCGCCCACCCCGCACCTCGGGGTCGCTGGCGTAGTCGAAGTTTTGCGTGTTACCGCCGTCGAGCCGAACCGTGACGCGGAAGACTTTGGTCTTGTCCATGTTGTTTCGAGCACGGTTGCCCGCGCAAGCACCGCCGACCGCGCCGATGACGGTGGCCAGATCCTTGCCGCTGCCACCCCCCACCTGATCGCCGACCACGCCGCCCAGCAAGCCACCTGCGATGGTGCCGATGATGTTGGGTGAGTCGCCTTTGACTTCGACGACGTTGATCGATTCGATCGCACCGCAGTTTGCGCAGGTCGCCACGGGCTGCTGGCGAATGTCACGGCTTTCGTTGCGACCGTTGTTGTCGTCCACGTTGCGCTCGACCAGACGTTCGATCGGGCGCTGGAAGCGCTGGCTGGTCTCGCGTTGGTCGCTGAGCAGAAAACCGTCGACGACCAGTTCGTTGGGCAGCCTGCCCTGGCGGCGCAGCACATAGCCGCCTTCATGGACACTGCGGCTGACCTCCGTCAAGGCAATGCGCCTGTCGATACCCTGCACCGCAACGCGCGCCACATCGCCCGGCTTGCCCTTCAGGGAGAAGCTCAGTTCATTACCCGGCTGGTAACCGTCGGCGGCCGAGACCGTGGCTGCGGTGGCTGCGGTGGCTGCCGGCACCGGGTCGTTGGCGCCCAGCAGAAGCGAACGGCCCAGCATCGCACTGGTTGTTCGCCCGTTCTGCCGAGATCGACGCAGCTGGCCTGCGACCGCGTCGTCCAATGCCTGCCCGCCGACAACGCGTGCTGGCGCCAGCAGACGACGGCGAACACCCGCTTGGCGTGCAGGAGAAGACGCCGCCCAGCGCGGCGTTCGTTTCACGACTTGTCAGCCGACCTCGTCACGCAGGTGGCGATAGACGGTGGTACGCGAGATCGACAGCGCACGCGCGGTCTGGCTGATGCTGCCGCAGCGTGCGAACTCTTGCCGCACCATGTCGCCCGCACCCTGCTGCAGCCGCGATGTCGGCAGCGCAGCGCCCGCCGGCAGCAGGCCTGTGAAGTCGGCCGCGCCGAGCCGCTGGCGGCCGTGCAGCAAGGCGCGCGTGAGCACCGCACGCAACTCACGGAAGTTGCCGGGCCAGCGTTGCCCGGACAGCAGTTCGATTGCGGTGGCGTCCAGGCTGGCGGCGCTGTCCAGCGCTGCCAGCACCGAGCGTGCAGCGGCAGCAAAGTCGCGCCGCGCCCGCAGTGGCGGCAGCAGCACGACCACGGTGTTCAGCCGGTACAGCAGGTCGGCGCGAAATCGGCGCGCGGCGACTTCGTCTTCGAGGTCGGCATTGCTGGCGGCGAGCAGTTGCACGTTGACCCGGCGCATGGCGGTACCGCCGACCGGACGCACCAGCTGGTCGTCGAGAAAGCGCAAGAGCGCGGCCTGCAGCGGCAGCGGCAGCTCGCGCAGCTCGTCGAGCAACAGCGTGCCGCCGTCGGCGCTGGCGATGAGGCCGACACTGCCTTCGCGGCGCGCGCCGCTGAAGGCGCCGCCGACGTAGCCGAAAAGTTCGGCCTCGAACAGCTCGGACGGCAGCGCGGCGCAGTTGACGGCGACGAAGGCGCCACTGCGACCGCTGGCCTGGTGCGCATGCAGCGCCAGGAGTTCCTTGCCGCTGCCGGTCTCGCCGAGGATCAGCAATGGCGCGTGCATGCGTACCGCAGCGGCCGCCGTGGCGTAAGCCTGGGTCACTGCGGGATCGGTCGGTGCAGGGTCAGGCGGCGCAGGATCAGGCGGCGCAACCTCGCGCGCCAGCGGCCGCGCTGCCCGGGCGGGCTTGGCCGGCCGGCCCGCGGCCGCTGGCCGGACGATGCAGCGCGCCAGCAGCAAGCTGCCGAATACGTCGCGCAGGCGCAACTCGCCGTGGCGCTGCAGTTGCGCCGTCATCACCTCGAAGGACTGACCGAACAAGGCCTCGAAGGCGACCCCGGGCCGAGCGTCCAAGCCCTGCAGCAGCAGCCGCGCACGGGCATTCACGGCCAGGAGCTGGCCACCACCGTCGAAGGCCAGCAGCCCGGCGCTCAGCGTGCCCAGGAACTCGGGCCGCGGATGCACGGCAAGCAGCCAGTGCTGGCGCATCTCGTGTGCGAGCAGGCCGTTCTCGATGTGCGTGGCGGCCATCTGCACGAGCGCCAGAGTGTGCCGCTGGCGCGACATGAAGTGGCTCGAAGCATCGAGCACGCCGACGATCTCGCCCAGCGCATCGCGCACCGGCATCGCCGAGCACGACACATCGCCCAGCGTCAGGTAGTAATGCTCGAGCCCGGTGACCGCCACTGCACGGCCGCTGGCCAGTGCCGTGCCGAGCCCGTTGGTGCCGGTCTGCGCCTCGCTCCAGCAGCTGCCGGCAACGATGCCGGCGCCTTCACCGCTCATCTCGAAGCGGTTGTCGGCATACAGGTCCAGGATGACGCCTTCGCGGTCGGCGAAGGCGAGCAGAAAGTCGGACCCGGCAATCTGCTGCGACAGCATCTCCAGTTCGCCCTGCGCCAGGCGCCGCACGACAGCCGCTCGCTCGCGCCGGCGCGCCAGATCGGCGGCTTCGACCACCGGCACAGTCATCGGCCGGTTCGCGTCGAGTCCGGCCCGCATGCAGCGCACCCAGCTGTCCAGGATGACGCCTTCTGGCATTCCTTCGGGAGGCATGGCGCTGCCCCGCGCCTGCACGGCATGGGCATGCGCAAGCTCCATCGGCTGCGTTGCCTGCGAAGCATTCGGGTTCACGGCCATGGTCTCCTGTGGATGTTCTGCGGCCACTCTGAGGCGGTCTCGCGCCGGACGGTAGCAGGCTCGTCAGAGTGTCACAACTGCTCTGTTTCTGGACAGTCAGTTGTATCGATGTTGCAAAGCTGAACTGACGGTCGCCCGTGCCTTCGGTGCAGAGCGTGCTCGGGTTCAGGGTGATCCCGCACTGGTACACGGCTTGCGAATGGCTGGCGCCAGCGCTACGCACGTGGCGCAGGATTCTTTGCACAACACCCAGGAGACCGAAGCCATGCCCTACCCCCCGATGACAGCCCTCCGCTCGATCGCAGCCGCCGCGCTGGCCGCGTGTGTGACCCTGCCCGCCGCCGCGCAGCCGAACATCGAGAAGCTCAAGCAGATGAAGGTCGCGACCACCGACCTGAACATCCCGGTGGTGCCGCAGACCGGCAAGAACGCCGACGCGATCGCGGCCAACCTGAAGCGCGTCAAGCTGCCGCCCGGCTTCAAGATCGAGCTTTACGCCATCGTGCCCGACGCCCGCCACATGGCCGTGGCGCCGAGCACCAACATGCTCTTCGTCGGCACGCGCAAGACCACCGTCTGGGCCGTCACCGACCGCAACAGCGACGGCGTCGCCGACGAAGTGAAGTCGTTCGCACCGAGCCTGAAGTTCACCAACCCGAACGGCGTGTGCTGGACCAAGGACGGCTTCCTCATCGTTGCCGAGCACAACCGTGTGCTGAACTTTCCGGCCGCCGAGTTCTTCTACGAGGGCCCGGACGTGGCCGTCATCGAAGTGGTGCCCCAGGGCAAGCTGATCCCACCCGATGAAGAGAGCTACAACCACGGCGCCCGCACCTGCCGCGTCAGCGACGACGGCATGCTTCACATCACGCTGGGCCAGCCCTACAACGTGCAGCCGAAGGAAAAAGTGGCGCTGTACGAGCAGTTGGGCATCGGCGGCATGATCAAGATGAACGCCTTCGACGGCTCCAAGCGCGAAGTGGTGGCACGCGGCGTGCGCAACTCGGTCGGCATGGACATCAACCCCAAGGACAAGACCGTCTGGTTCACCGACAACCAGACCGACGGCATGGGCGACGAGATTCCCCCGGGCGAGCTGAACCGAATTACCAAGACCGGCGGCGAGCACTTCGGCTACCCGTTCATCCACGGCAACAACGTGCAGATCGCAGGCACGGCGGCAGCGCCCGACCTGAAAGAAATGAAGCCGCCGGCGAACTGGACCAAGCCGCAGATCGAGTTCGCGGCCCACCAAGCCCAGCTCGGCATGACCTTCTACACCGGCAAGCAGTTTCCGGCCAAGTACCGGGGCGGCATCTTCGTGGCCGCGCACGGCTCGTGGAACCGCACCAAGGCCACCGGCGCCTTGATCGACTTCATTTCGCTGAAGGCCGATGGCACCGCCGACAAGCACGAGGTCTTCGCCGACGGCTTCCTCGACAGCGAGACCGGCCTCTACCGCGGCCGCCCGGTCGACGTGGCCGTGCAGAAGGACGGCTCGCTGCTGATCAGTGACGACTTCGCAGGCGCCATCTACCGCGTCACCTACAGCGCCCCGTGATGCGGCGAGCGACGCCACAATCGTGCGTCGCGGTCATGGTCATGGCCGCCGCCCTCGCGGGAGGCGGCCCTGTCTCGGCACGTGACGCCGAGGCCGGCCGCGCCAAGGCGGCGGCTTGCACCGTCTGCCACGGCCAGCTCGGCATCTCGAACACACCCGACGCGCCGCACCTGGCGGGTCAGCCCGCCATCTATCTCGCTGCCCAACTTCGAGCCTACCGCAGCGGCGAGCGCAAACACGAAGTCATGGCCGTCATGGCCAGAAACCTGAGCAATGACGACATCCAGAACCTTGCGGCTTGGTTTTCCTCGATCCGGATCGAAGCCACGGCGCCTTAGCCCTCTGTTACTTGCCGTGATGGCCATGCTGGCCACGGCCGCCGCGGCGCAGACCGCGGCCCCCACCGAGACCATCGTCATCACCGCCAGCGGTGCCGAACAGCGGGTCTTCGACACGCCGTTTGCCGTCGGCGTGGTCGACGCCGCCGAACTGCGCAGCGCCGGGCCGATGGTCAACCTGTCCGAGGCGCTGTCGCGCGTGCCCGGGCTGGTGGTGAGCAACCGCCACAACTACGCGCAAGACCTGCAGATCAATTCACGAGGCTTCGGCGCGCGTGCCAGCTTCGGCGTGCGGGGGCTGCGCCTGTATGCCGATGGCATTCCGGCCAGCGGGCCCGACGGGCAGGGCCAGGTGTCGAACTTCGACCTCGCCGGCGCCGAGCGCATCGAGGTGCTGCGCGGGCCTTTCTCGGCGCTGTACGGCAACAGCTCGGGCGGCGTCATCAGCCTGGTCACCGCGGCGCCGAAGGCGCGCAGTGCGTCGGTCGGGCTCGATGCCGGCAGCGACGGGCTGCAGCAGTGGCGGCTCGCCGTCGAGGCGCCCTTCGCAGGCGGCCTCAGCGTGCGCGCGCAGGTCTCGAAGTTCCAGATCGACGGCTTCCGCCCGCAGAGCAGCGCCGAGCGCACGCTGGGCAACGTGCGCCTGGGCTGGGACGGCGCGCAGGACCGCGTCGTCATCGTCCTCAATTCCATCAACCAGCCCGCGCTCGACCCGCTGGGGCTGACGCGCGCGCAGTTCGAGCAGAACCCCGACCAGACGACAGGCGTCGCGCTGCCGCAGTCGCAACCGGGCCAGGGCTTTCGCTACAACACGCGCAAGAACACCTGGCAAGACCAGGCCGGCGCGAGCTGGCGACATCGGTTTTCCGGCGAGGACGCCTTGCGCGAGAGCCAGATCGCCGTCTACAGCGGCAAGCGCTCGGTGACGCAGTGGCAGTCGATCCCCGACACCGCACAGGCGCCGGCCACGCAGCCCGGCGGCGTCATCGACTTCGACCGCAGCTACCGCGGCGCCGACGCACGCCTGGTCTGGCGCTGGACGCTGGCCGGCGAACGCCGGCTGCAGCTCGTCACCGGCGCCAGCGTCGACCGCAACAGCGAAGACCGGCGCGGCTTCCGCAACTTCATCGGCGACGGCGCGCAGCGTGTGCTCGGCGTCACTGGCGCTCTGCGCCGCGACGAGCGCAACCGCGTGGGCAGCCGCGACTTCTATGCACAAGGCGAGCTCGACCTGGCGCGCGACTGGGCGGCCACGCTCGGCGTGCGCAGCGGCCGCGTCGAATTCCGCTCTAGCGACCGCTACATCGTGGGCGCCAACGGCGACGACTCGGGCGCGCTCGATTACCGCTACACCAACCCGGTGGCGGCCTTGCAGTGGCGCACCAGCGATGCGCTGAACCTCTACGTCAGCGCGGGGCGCGGCTTCGAGAGCCCGACCTTCAACGAACTCGCCTACCGCCCCGACGGCGGCAGCGGCTTCAACCGCGAACTGCAGGCGCAGACGAGCCGGCAAGTCGAGATCGGCGCCAAGTGGCGGCACAAGGCGCTGGGCCTGGCCGCCGACGCGGCGCTCTTCGACGCCCGCACCGAGCAAGAGATCGGCGTGGCCGCCAGCAGCGGCGGCCGCACGAGTTTTCGCAACGTCGGCCGCACGCAGCGCCGCGGCGCCGAGCTCGACCTGCGCTGGCAGGCCACAGACGCCTGGAGCACGCGCGTGGCCGCCACCTGGCTCACAGCGACCTATCTCGACGGCCAGCTGGTGCCGGCCGGCAACCTGATCGCCGGCACGCTGAAGACGCAGGGCTATGCCGAAGTCGCGTGGCAGGCGTCGCAGGCGCTGGAAGTTGCCGTCGAAGGCCGCGCCCAGGGTCGGCTGCCGGTCAACGATGCCAACAGCGACTTCGCAGCGGGGCACGGGCTGCTGGCGCTGCGCGCGGTCTGGCGCGCCCGGCTCGGCCCCGGGCAGCTTGAACTGCTCGGCCGCGTCGACAACGTGGCCGACCGCCGCGTCGTCGGCAGCGTCATCGTCAACGAAGGCAATCAGCGCTTCTTCGAGCCGGCGCCCGGGCGCAGCGTGCTGTTGAGCGCGCGCTGGATGCAGGTTTTCTGAAGTGCAAGCGTCGCGTCGCTTCGATCGAGCACGCGGACGCAGAATGGGACGCGCAGGCTGAAACCGACTGTGGCAACCTCGTCACTCCATCCGCCACCTCATCCGCAACCCCGCAGCCGCTCATGACACAAACACTGGACATCGACGTTGCCATCATCGGCGGCGGCACCGCCGGCATGGCCGCCTACGAGCAGGTGGCGCGGCACACCGACCGCGTGGTCGTCATCGACGCCGGGCCCTGGGGCACGACCTGTGCGCGCGTGGGTTGCATGCCCAGCAAGCTGCTGATTGCCGCGGCCCAGGCGGCCCATTCGGTGACGCATGCGCGCACCTTCGGCATCGAGGTCGGCGCGCCGAAGGTCGACGGCAAGGCCGTGATGGCGCGCGTGCGGGCGGAACGCGACCGCTTCGTCGCCTCGGTGCTGAAGACTGTCGAAAGCTGGCCGGCATCGCACCGCGTCACCGGGCGTGCCCGCTTCGTCGACGACCACACGCTGGCCATAGAGGGTGCAGCGCCCGGCACGCCGACCCGCATCCGCGCGGCGCGCATCGTCATCGCCACTGGCGCGAGTTCGGTGCGGCCGCCCGATTGGTGCCAGGCGCTCGGCAAGCGACTGGTCACGCACGAGGAGATCTTCGACTGGGCCTCGCTGCCGACCTCGGTGGCCGTGGTCGGCGCCGGCCCGCTGGGGCTGGAACTGGCGCAGGCGCTGCACCAGCTTCAGGTGCGGGTGCGGCTGTACGACGCCAGGAACCAGGTCGGCACGCTGTCGTCGCCGGCATTGCAGGCGCAGTGCCGCGAGATCTTCGGCCAGGCCTTGCCGCTGACGCTGCAAGCCGCGGACCTTCGAATCGACCTGCAGTCCGGCCACGACGGCGATACCGTGCGCGTGCGCTGCCCCGGCAGCAACGCACCCGAAGAACGCTTCGATCTGCTGCTGGCCGCCGTCGGCCGCCGGCCGAATGTCGCAGCGCTGGACCTGTCCAACACCCGCCTGCCGCTGGACGACCACGGCGTGCCGGTGTTCGACCGCCACAGCATGCAGGTCGGGTCGCTGCCGGTGTTCATGGCCGGCGACGCGGCCGCCGACCAGCCGGTGCTGCACGAAGCCGCCGCCGAGGGGCGCATCGCGGGCACCTCCGCGGCGAGCTACCCTGCGGTGCAGAAGCAGGCGCGCCGCACGGCCATGCAGGTCGTCTTCAGCGCGCCGCAGCTGGCCGGGGCTGGCCAGGGGTTCGAGGCCTTGACCGAGGCCGGGGTCGCATTCGAGGTGGGTCGTGTCTCGTTTGCCGACCAGGGCCGGGCGCAGGTGATGGCGGTGAACGAGGGCGCGCTCGAGGTGTACGGCGAGCCGGGCACCGGGCGGCTGCTGGGCGCCGAAATGGTGGGGCCGGCGGCCGAGCACATCGCCCATCTGCTGGCCTGGTCGGTGGCGCGGGGCGACACCGTGCAGCAGATGCTGTCTTTCCCCTACTACCACCCGACGCTGGAAGAAGGGTTGCGCACCGCGTTGCGCGACTTGCAGCAGCGGCTGCAACTGGGGCACCGGTCCCCCACGCCAGGGAATGCTGCGGGCAGCTGAAGGACATCTTTCGCTGATGTCGGCATTGGCTTACGTCAGGTTCATGTCGCTCCTACGCCACTTTCGACGTTTCGGCCTCAAGCTCGTCGTTCAGGGCTTTCTTGCCCGAGTCGAGAGGATGTCCCATGAAGGCGTTGCCGCGCACCGGCTCTCGCCGCTGGCTTTGGTGGACTGCAGGCGGCTTTTCTGCCGTCGCATTGGTGGTGGTGATCTGTGAGCTGAGCGGCTGGCCGTTTTTGCAAACACCGCTGCAAAACGCCATGACCCGCACCGCAGGCGTGCCGGTCACGCTCGACGGCAATTTCCGCACGCACCTGCTCTGGAATCCGCGGCTGCATGTCGACCAGCTGCAAGTCGCCCCGGGCGGTGGCGTTGAAGTGCCGCATCTGCTGAATGCACGCCAGGTCAAGCTGGCCTGGCGTTGGGGCGATGTGTGGCGCTGGCGCAGCGGCAAGGCGCTGCGCCTGCAGGCCCTGGAAGCAGGAACGCTTGACGCCCATCTGGTGCGCGGCAAGGACGGCCGCGCGAGTTGGCAACTGGGCACGCCCGATGCCGCGAAGGCGGAACCGGGTGCCGACGCGCTGGACAGCCTGCCTCGCTTCGGCCTGCTGCGTGTGGGCGCAGGCCGCATTGCCGTCGACGACGCGCTCTCGCAAACCCGGCTGACGGTGGAACTGCAAGGCGGCGAGGGCGACGCCCTGCCCGACGGCACACGCCCCGGCTACCGCGGCACGGTGGCGGGCCGCTGGAAGGCACTGCCATTGAACCTGAGCTTGCGCACCGGCAGTGCACTGCCACTGCTGCAAGAGGCCGATAACGACGCCCGGCCCGGCACGCTGCGCGTGGAGGGCAGCGCCGGCGCGGCCAAGGTGTTCTTCGACGGCACCGCCAGCGCGCTGCTGGGTGAACGGCAACTGCAGGGCCAGTTGCGCCTGAGCGGGCCTTCGTTGGCCCGGGTCGGCGCACCACTGGCGGTGACGCTGCCGCAGACACCCCCCTTCGACCTGCGCGGCAACATCGGCTACGACAGCGGCGTGTGGCGCCTGCAGGCTGAAAGCGCCACCGTCGGCCGCAGCCAGCTCGAAGGCGACTTCAGCTTCGACACGCGCCCGACGCCAGCGCGCCTGAGCGGCCGCCTGGGCGGCACACGCCTGGCATTGGCGGACCTGGGGCCGTCTGTCGGCGCAGCTTCCGCGGGCGCTGCGGCAGCGTCCGCAACCTCCGGCGGCAAGGTCCTGCCGCAGCGGCGTTTCGATTTGCCCTCGATGCGCGCGATGGATGCCGACGTGCAGGTGGCCATTGGCGAGCTCGACTTCGGCAGCGAATCGCTGGCGCCGTTGAAAGACCTGCAGACCCACCTGCTGCTGCAGGCCGGCGTGCTGCGCCTGCAAGCGCTGAAAGCCAGCGTGGCCGGTGGCCAGTTCAGCGGCAGCACGAGCCTGGACGCCACCGCAGACCCCGCACGCTGGGCCACCGACCTGCGGTTCACCGGCATCGACGTGGCGGGCTGGGTGCGCGCCCTCAGCGCCGAGCCCGACAAGGCAGCAGCGCCGGCACCCGGCAACAAGGCGGCACTGAAGGCCCGTCGTGACGAGGCCCGCAGCGGCGGCAACCAGGCGGTGCGGGCCTATCTCACCGGCGCGCTTTCGGGCCGCCTGCAGGCCACCGGCCGGGGCCGCTCTGTGGCCGAGATCATGTCCACCCTGGACGGCCAGGCGCAGCTGCGGCTGACTGACGGCACGCTGTCGCACCTGGTCACGGAACTGGCCGGGCTCGACCTCGCGCAGGCCTTGGGAGTGCTGATACGGCAAGACCAGCCGCTGCCACTGCGCTGCGCCCTGCTCGACCTTCAACTGCAGAACGGCGTCGTCAGGCCGCGTCGGGCGGTGCTGGACAACGCGGACAGCACACTGCGAATTGCCGGCAAGATCGACCTTCGCGACGAGACGCTGGCGTTGCAGGCCCAGGTGAAGCCGAAGGATTTCTCGCCGCTGTCGCTGCGGGTGCCTGTCGTCATCACCGGCACATTGGCTGCACCGGTGGTGGGCGTGGACGGCAAGCGCCTGGCCGGCAAGGCGCTGGGCATGCTGGCCCTGGCCGCGGTGGTGGCGCCGGCTGCAGCGCTGCTGCCGCTGCTGGAGGCGGGCAGCAACGACGAGAAAGATCCGTGTGCAGAACCCGACACAACGTCGGCTGCCGACAAGGCATCGGCCGCGGCCGCGCCGAGTGCACCTGCGCGCAGCAACGGCAGGCCCTGACATCGAGGGCGTGCGCAGGCACTTTCCTACAAGCGCCCGCGGGCCCTGCCTATGGTTGCCGCCGGCAGCGCTGGTCACTATGCGTCCATCTCAACGGAGCGTTCATGACAAGCACCCTCGCAACACCCGTCTCCCGCTCGCCACGAAGCACTCTCGTCGACAGCGTTGCCGAAGAAAACGCCCCCGCTGAAGCCAACGGCTCCTGGCGCTACGGCGGGTGGCTGCTGCGCCAGCCCTTGATCCTCTGCGCGCTGGTGCTCATGGTGGCGCTGATGGGCTCGTACGTTCAGGTGCTGGTGGGGCAGGTCGAGCATGGCGAACAGCTGCGCAAGGGCAACATCAAATGGGCCCAGCAGCCTGCGGGCGTGGCGGGTCAGCTGTCGGTCGATGCCTCGCAGACACCGATGCTGCCTGTGCGCATGGGCACGGGGCGCTGAACACCTGAGGCGCCCTGAATCGTTCTGAATGCGCTGCCGCGCACCGTCCATGCACGCCGGGCCGCTCCTACGATGCCGGGCATGGACACCACCACCTCCCCCTCAACGTACCGCTTCCACCACTACCAGCTGATACCCGCGCAGCGACTGCTGCTGAACGGCGAATACCCGGTCAAGCTCGGCAGCCGCGCCTTCGACATGCTGGTGGCGCTGGTCGAGCGCCGCGACCGCGTCGTTCCCAAGCACGAGCTGATGGACCTCGTGTGGCCGAAGCTGGTGGTCGAGGAAAACAACCTGCAGGTGCAGGTGCTGACGCTGCGCAAGCTGCTCGGCCACGGCGCCATCGCGACGATTCCGGGTCGCGGGTATCGCTTCACGCTGCCGGTGGACGGCGAGGCGCCGGCTGCGCCAAGCATTCCGGCACCGGCAGCCGCCCCTGGTCCGGCGTTGATCGGCCGCGCTGACGAACTGCGCGCGTTGCAGGGCCTGCTGCTGGTGCATACGCTGGTCACGGTGTCGGGGGCCGGCGGCATCGGCAAGACGCGCCTGGCCCAGGCCGCGGCACGCAGCTTGCAGCCGCCGCAGGAACTGGCCTGGGTCGACCTCGTCGGCCTGAACGATGCCGCGACATTGCCGGCCGCTGTGGCCCAGGCGCTGGGCATCGAACTGGCCGGTGCCGCCGACGCCGGCGCCGTGCTGGCAGCGGCGCTGCGCGGACGCACGGCGCTCTTGGTGCTGGACAACGCCGAGCACCTGCTCGACGCCGTGGCGGCCTTCGTGGCGACGCTGCGCGACCAGTCCAGCACGCTGCGCGTGCTGGTGACGAGCCAGGAGGTGCTGCGCCTGGCCGATGAACAGGTCTTTCGCCCCGGCCCGCTGACGCTGCCCGCCACCGACGACCTGCTTTCGGTGCGGGCCAGCGCGGCGGTCGAGCTTTTCGTCGTACGGGCGCGGCAGGTCGACCGCCATTTCGACCTCGGCGACCACAACCGCGCCGCCGTGGCGGAGGTGTGTCGCCGGCTCGATGGCATTCCGCTGGCCATCGAACTTGCAGCGGCGCGCGTGGCGCTGCTGGGCGTGGAGGGTGTGCGCGACCGGCTCGACGAGCGCTTCGAGCTGCTGACCGCCGGCGCGCGGGCCGCGATGCGGCGCCACCAGACGTTGCGCGCGGCGCTGGAGTGGAGCCACGGCCTGCTGACGCCAGACGAGCAGCGCGTGCTGCGGCGCCTGGGCGTGCTGGCCGGCGGCTTCACGCTCGAGGCCGCGCAAGAGGTGGCCGAAGACGATGCTCTCGACGGCTGGGACGTGCTGGAACTGCTGGGCGCGCTGGTCGACAAGTCGCTCGTCGTGGCGCAAGGCACTGACGGTGATGCCGTGCCGCGCTACCGGCTGCTCGAGACGACGCGCATGTTCGCGCTGGAGCGGCTGGCCGAGGCCGGCGAGACCGAGGCCACGCTGCTGCGCCATGCGCGGTGCTTCATGGCCTTGGCAGAGCGCTGCGACGCGGAAATTGCTGCGCATGGCCAGGGCGCTGCTGCGCTCGGCCGGCTCGACCCCGAGCGCGACAACCTGCTGCATGCGCTGCGCTGGTGCGAGCGCGGCGCCGGCCGGGGCGGCGAAGCCGCCGAAGTCGGCCTGAGGTTGCTCGCCGCGCTGCGCTATTACTGGCCTTCGCGGGGCTTGCTCGCGGTGGGCGCCGCGCAGGCCCTGCTCAGCCTGGCTGCAGCGACGGCGCTGCCGGCGAGCAGCGCGCGACTTCAAGCCCTGGCATCGGCGGTTCAACTTCACGGCTGGACAGGCCAGACAGCCGAGGCCGCGCGGCTGGCGCAAGAACTGCTGGCCGCTGCCCGCGATGTGGGTTCGGCCGAGCACGAGGCGCGCGCCATGCTGGCGCTGGGCCACCAGGCCGCTGACGCAGACCGCTGCGCCGAGGCCGAAAGCTGGATGCAGCAGGCCCTGGCGCTGGCGCAGGGTCTGGGTCATCGGCGTCTGCAGACGGCGGCCCTCAACGGCCTGATCTTCATCGCCACGGTTCGTGGCGACCATGCGCTGGCCGCCGAACTCGGCCAGCAGACGCTGGCGCATTCGCGCGCCGAAGGCCAATCGTTCAACCTGTGCACCAACTTGCTGAACGTGGCCATCGCCACGCTGGAAGCCGGCCAGCCGGCCGGCGCACGCGAGTATCTGCTCGAGGCCGCGCCGCTGGTGCCCGGAACGGGTTCCCGGTTTCTGAAGCTGCTGTGGCTGCAATGCGTGCTGACGCTGCTGTCTGGCGCCAAGACATGGCCGCAAGTGGTGCGTCTTCACGCCGCGGGTGCCGTGCACGCGCGAAGCCTGCAGCTAGCACGCCACGATCAGCTCGAAGGCCACATGGCGCGCCAACTGGACGCCGCCCGCAGCGAACTCGGCGACACCGCGTTCCGCACCGCGTGGTCGGAAGGCGAGGCGCTGGACCTGGACGATGCGCGCGAGCAGGCGCTGGCGCTGTTGCAGGCACACCGGTAGCGCGCCCGATTGGACTGCGACGTGCCGATGTCACCCGGGCTGCCGCGCGCAGTGGCCGTCCACGCCGCCGCCAGCTGCAGGCGCTGGCTGCCGACCCTCCGACAGCTGAGGTTCGGCAAGAGCGAAGGTGCAAGACCTGCACGTGCGCGGGTATCGGGCCCTGGCCGCGATGATGTTCAACGAGAACTCGTTGGCGGCGCGACCTGCGCCTGCCATCGCGCGCGGGCGAAACGCTCTACCTGGCCCGGCAACAGCGCGAACGTTTGACCATAAAGCCCGGGCCCGTATTGATGCATCTGCATTGCCATGCGCGCGGCATGCACGTGGCCTCGATCGGCCAGGAGAACCACTTGCTCGAAGGCCAGCAGCCAGTGGCAGCGATCGTAATCCTGCAGGGCCGTGTCGAAAGCCAGCGCCGTGGCGGTGTCCACCGCGCTCGCTGGGGCGGGCATCACGGCGTCGATCTGTGTCAGCGTGCCATCGGTACCCGTGCCCTGTGCGTGTACCGGCGGGTGCATGCCCAGCGCGAGTGTGCCGATCAGGACCGCAAGAATGGGGGCTTGTTGAAGGATGATCATCTGCTTGCTCCAAAGTGGTGAGTTGCTTCGACTTGTTGCGGCTCGAGGCAGAACGTGGCCGACGCCGCCGTGCGCAGTGGCCGCCTACGCGACCGCCAGTTGCGGTGCGCGCTGCAGCAGGGCATGAATGGCGGGCAGCGCGGCTTCGGTGGCGCGGCGGCCGGCCTCCACCAGGTACGGCATGGCAGCGGTGTCGAAGAGGCCGACCCGTCGCTCCAGCCGCGGCACGAGGCTGAGCAGCCTGGTGCCACCGGCGCCAGCTTCGGCCAGACGTGCCTGCATCAGGTTGTTGGTCAGGGCCGAAGTCACCTGAGCCAGCATGCGCGACGGTCCGTCAACGCGGTGCGGCATCGGTGACTCGAAGCCCAGTGCCAGCACGGTGCGCGCATCGGCCGCCGCGCTGACGGGAAGAGGGTCGGCCACGAAGCCGTCGATCAGGCGCCGACCGTCGATGTGCACGGGCTTGAACATGAAGGGCAAGGCGATGCTGGCGCGCAGGGCCTGAATCAGGCTGCCGCTGCGCAGCACCACGCGTTCGCCGGTGGTCGCGTCTGTGGTGGTGACGCGCAGCGCCAGGCGCAGGCCTTCGATGCGCACGTCGCCGAAGGCCTGCTCCAGCCGCTGCATCACCAGGCGGTCGTCGCGCAACGCGAAGTCGGCGTCGAAGCGGCCCAGACGCGGCCACAGCATCTGCGGGATGGCACGCCAGCGGCGCTTGCGCGTGACATCGGCGGACCACAGCGTGGTGGCAATGCGCACCGCCTCTTCCGCGTCGTGCCCGGCAGCGATCAGCGCGCCGAACATGGCGCCGGCACTGCAGCCCACCACCAGGTCGGGCCGCAGACCTTCGCGTGTCAGCACCTCCACCATGCCCAGGGCGGCGATGCTGCGCACCCCGCCGCTGCCCAGCACGATGGCGAAGCGGTGGCGCGGGGGTGGCGAAGGCGACAAGAACGACGGGTGCGACAGATGTGTGTGCATGGCGGGCGCTCGCTTCGGTTGACGGTGCGCGTCCCGGAAACGGGACGCGTCATCAGGTCAATCGCAAAGCCCGGCCCAAAGCCGACACGGCGGCTGAATCAGCGGGCCGCCAGGAAGGCCACCGCCTCGCGCGTCTCGGGCGCCAGGGCACCCATCGTGGCCTGCAGGTGCGGCAGCGCTTCTTCGGCACTCTGCCGGGCGGCATCAGCCTGGCCGGCCGCCTTACGGACGACCGCCTGCGCCAGCAGCGCCTGGCCCAGCCAGGCGCTGTGCGCCAGCCCGCTGGCCTTGGCCGCCAACCACAACGAGCGGGCCCGGCTGACCGCTTCCTCGGCCCGCGCCAGCGCCGGCGCCGGGCGGCCCAGCGCCGATTCGGTGCGCGCCAGCAACGCGGCTGCCAGCGTGCGGGTCGGCTGGAAGCGCGGGCTGGCGTCGAAGATCTCGACAGACTTGGC